>JAQGHS010000240.1 GCA_028291605.1 Planctomycetaceae bacterium
CGAATCAGTAAGCTACCTGGACGCGTGTCACATACAGATTCGCCGTGCTGAAGCCCTGGGCTTCGTTGTGCAACATGGCATAGATCCAGTTGGCTTGGATCTTGGTGTTCGCATTCAGAAACCAGGTCAAACCGACCGTGGAATCGTTCAGCGAACCATTCCCGGCATGGCTGTTGCCCGTGAAGGTGTTGGTCGCCGAATTGTAATAGTGCCCATCCAACTTGGACGGGTTATTCAAGTTGACAAACGACAGTCGGGCGGCCACTTCCCACGCCCCCCAGCCGCGAATTCCGCGGTTGGGGCCGCGGGCTGTGGAAATGAAATCGTTGTAGGGGATCGGGTTCTTGAAGGCTCCCAGTTTCTGGTCAAATTCGCGATATTCACCCGTTAAACGGTACATGACCTCACCATAAGCACCGTTATAAAACACGGGGCCGGCGACACTATCGACCATCGTTCCCATCCATTCGGCCTGGGCACTGAAAGCGCCCTGTTGGTAGACCGTCTCCACTCCGAAGAGCTGAAAATTGTTCGCCTGATACCTACCCGTGTCGACGAACAACGGCGTGCCGTTCACAGCGCTGCCGAAGTTCTGGGGGTTCTCCGGATAGCCCAGCGGTCCGAATTCCGGTGTGGTCTTGGCTTGATAAAAGGGGAGGGGAGATCCGGCGTTGCCCGAAGTTCCGCTCCCGGTGGCATCGTTCGCTCCCAATTGGCTGTAGTCATAGGAAGCTCCAACCTGGAACAGCGAGCACCCTTTGTCCTCGAACCACATCAAATGTGTGCCGCGGGTCGAGAATGAATAGCCGCCAATGTCTCCGAAATCGGTTCCAAATCGTGAATCGCCCAGCGGAGCATTATTGTATCCGCCCGTTCGGAACAAGCTGTAAGCAAAAGTGGACATCTCATCTTCACTGATATTCGATGACATAATGCCGGTACGCCGGAACGGAACAAACGCCAGGAACGGCAACGAACGTTCCAGGAACGGCAGGTTCCGGAAACCGCTCAGGGCATCCACGCTGAACGGCTGCAGGAAGTGGCCCACCCGCACGGTCCCCAGGAAAGGCAGTTGTTCCTGCTCGACGTAGGTATCAAAGAAGCTGGGACGCCCGGCGTTCGCGAAGTCGACTTCCACCTGATAATTGGTGAATTCCGCGGCTTTCCCTTGGACTGCCATACGGACGCGGCGGAAACCGGTGCCATCCTGAGCATCTCCAACCGTGTCGATGTTGTGCGGCGTCTGGTGGTACCAGGCCGTATCCAACTGCGTGAAGCCCGTCATCTTAAATGTCGGGTAGGTCGTCTTCTTGGGGGCGCTGGAGGCCTCCAACTTCTTGGTCAACTTGTCAAAACGCTCTTCCAGTTTGGAAACGCGCGGATCGAGTTGCGGGAACCCGTTGGCCGTTTCGCCGACATCGGGGACCGCCACACCACCCTCGACGGGGGCACCGTTGGGCTCGAGTTGTTCGCCGTCGATTCCCGACGTCAGGCCGACTCCCGATTCCTCGAGAGGCAGATTCTGATCCTGGAATAACGGTTCTTGGGCCGACAAGTCGCGCCCGGTCAGTACCGTCAGCGCCACGAGCGCGATGCACAGAGTCGCAATCCGCATGAACAAAACACCTTGAACGTAGGAGGTGCGCGCAGTTCGTTAGCGGACGGGTGAGCCTCGTTGCGCAGGTGCGCTGGCGACGCGTATCCGCAGGTCGAAGTGCAGGGGATGGTATTAGGGAAGGAAAATGTGGAGGGCAGACGAGGGGATATATCAGCAGGTAAGTGGGGAATATCAGTTCTGCCAGAATGGGTCAAGCTGTTTCTTCATATTTCAGAGACGGGAGGGCGAGGCTCCCGCCGAGCCTAAGACGACCGCAGGTCGGCGTCCGCCGGAGGCCGGGTCGTTGAAATGCCTCCGGCGGACGCCGAGCTAAAGCTCGTCTTAGGCTCGGCGGGGTACCCTTTGGGTCCCTCGCCCTCCCAGCACGTTGACGTGAGTTCGCATTAATAGTTTGTGCACAAAACTCTTAAGGAGAAGCCCAATGCCTGCATGGCACTTGAATCGCCGGCATTTTTTGCGAGGCGCCGGTGTAACCCTGGCGTTGCCGCTGCTTGACTGCATGCAACCCTTGATGGCTGCGGAAGGGACGGCGCGGCAGCAGGTCAAGCGGAGCGTGTTCATCTATTTGCCGAATGGTGTGAATACGAGCGAATATCAAATGGCGACCGCCGGTGCCGACTATCAATTGTCGAAGCCCCTGGCAGCGCTCGAAAAACACAAATCAGTCATCACGCCGATCAGCGGGATGCATCATCCGCACGGGTTGGGCCACCATCACAACTGCCGCAGGATCTGGCTCACCGGCGGCAAACTCGGGCAGACCGACCGCAATTCGATTTCGATCGATCAACTGATGGCTCAGGTTACGGCGGTGCATACCCGGTTCTCGTCGCTGGAACTCAGCAACCAAGGGGGCTCGCTGGCTTGGACGGCCGATGGAATTCAATTGCCGGCCCTGTTCAGTCCCGGTGTTGTTTTCCGAGAATTATTCGAAGACCCGAAGGGAGGCATCACGAGCCAGCGACAATCGTTGCGACGACGCGGCAGCATTCTGGATGCCGTCCTCGGCGAAGCCCGATCGCTGGAAACGGAACTCGGCAGTAAGGACCGCGGCCGCCTGGAGCAATACTTGACGTCGGTGCGCGAGGTCGAAATTCGGACCGAACGGGCTGACAAGTGGCTCGATACGGCGCGACCGAAGATCGAGCCCTCCATCCAGTCGAAGCTCAACCGAGAGATCTCTTTGCAGATGCTGGGCGACTATCTGCGCACGATGTATGACTTGATCGCCCTCGCCTTCCATACCGACATGACCCGCGTGGTCACATTCAATACGGGTGAAGAAGGTCAGGGTCCGGCCGTCCCGGAAATCGGCGTGAAGCAGGATCGTCATTCGCTGTCGCACCACAACGGGAATCCTGATCGGATGAAAGAACTAGCCCAGAGCGATACGTTCAACATCACCCAGTTCGCTTACCTCCTGGACCGCCTGGCCGCGACCCCCGATGGAGACGGGACGCTCCTCGATACCACGATGATTCTCTACGGCAGCGGGATGGCTTACGGACACAGCCACGGCAACGCCAGCTTGCCGCTGATTCTCGCCGGAGGAGCGAAGCTCGGCATCAAGCATGGCAAGCACGTGGACTTCAATTTGACCAAGGAATTCCAGGGCTACGAGAAGACGCCGGGCGTCTATCACAAACCAGTCAATGAGCAGGCCCGACTCAGCAGCCTGCTGCTGACGATGGCGCAAAAAATGGACGTGCCGACCGAACGGTTCGCCGATAGCCTGGGCTCCGTATCCGAAGTTATCTAACTGGTCCCGAAACACCTTTCCATTGAGTGAGTGCCATGATTCGAGTGGCCGTGCTACTGTCGTTGACTCTCGTGTTCGTGGCGTCTGTCTCGCGGGCGCAGGACGAGTATCGCCCTAAGGCTGGGGAGTTTCCGCCGGCCGCGGTTGGAGTATCGCTGTCCGGCGAGTTGGTCGGCATCGATCACGTCAACCGCCGCGGAGCCCTGCGGCTCGATGGCGACGGCGTCGATGACCGGTACCACCGGGCACCGTCGCACCGCTTTGCGATGCTGCCGACCGGGGTGATCCGATACCATGGTGCCCCCGCCGAACTCGGCGACATTCCGTTGGGGACACATTTGCGAGGAGTATTCTGCCTGCCGGCAGCGGGCGATCAGACCATCCCGCCGCCGCTGCCTCAAGACGAAGTCTACGTCCCCAAGCAGAATCATGTGCTGCTCCTGGAAGACGATTTCAGCTATTACGCTCGCCAGGGTCAGGTCTGGAAAATTGAAACAGTTGAGCCGGACAAGGGCAAGCTCAAGGCGACGTTGCAGGGAGGGATGGTTCCGGAAGGCGTGAAGCGCGAGCAGACATTTGACATGGGCCCCTCAACACAAATCTGGAAAGGTCGCGAGATCGCGGACCTGAAGGATGTGGGGCCAGGAGCCGAAGTCCAGTTCAATTTCACGTGGGCTCCCGATTGGTTAAACGGCCAACTGCATATCTCCGACATCTGGCTCGATCAAGCCAGCCGGGAATTGGCCTCTACTCGGCAACGAGCTCGACACATCCGTTACGAAAAGATCCGCGGCTTACCCGCCTGGGTCAATCAGGTCGAGCATCAACCGGGAGGCAAAGGGATGGTCACCGTCACCCTGTTCGGCGGTCAGGACGAATCACTCTATGCCGGATTCCAGGCCAATCGCGGAGCCCGCATCGCCGCCGCCGAAACAACGCTCCGCACCTGGTGGCAGGAACACGACAATAAGTACGGCCACATCCTCGAACGCAAAGACGTGGAGCATCCGCCGGTCGGCAGCAGCGGCATTCAGCTTCGCCTGCAGTGCAACGAATTGCTGGAAGGCTTCCGCCCCGGACGAGTGGTCCGGCTCTGCTTGAGCGAATGGCCGCGCATCAAGTTGCCGCCAGAAGAGCGCATCAAAGATCTGAACGATCGTTGAGAGAAGGACGCCGCGCCCAAGAGTAGACGTAACCAATCACCGCTCCGACAATAAATCCAAGCGGACCAGTGATGAATATCCCCACCAGAGGTCCTTGATTGGCATTCGGCGTGAAAATCAAAGGGCCAAAGAAACCAGCCAAAAACCCAATGCCGCCCACGATGGCTGCACCGATCATCGTCGATCTGATTCGAATTCTGGTCTCTGCGAGATGCCCTCGGAGTGCAAACCACCAACCGACAAAGGCAATCAATGCCGCGACAGACCAGAGAATCACTCCCAAACCATCAAGTCCATCTCTAAATTGTTTCCGGAGTATCAACAGGGCAAATATCGCGGGGGCAAAAGCGACAACGGAGGCGACAAGACGCGGTACCGCTAATCGATCATCCTTTGGCTGGCTCTCATTCATGAAATTCGCCCAGTTGGGACGTGTGCGAGAAAGAACATGTTTCTATTGACGCCGGTACGCCGCAAGCCCCGGCCAGAGGTGAATCCGGCCATGTCTTGCGGATGAGGGGACAAGCTATTTTCGCTCAGGCTCATTGACAATAATCTTGCTGTCCGGTGTGCCCATCGGATGCCACTTGTCCTGATATTTCGCGAGAGCGCTTTTGCTCCAGCAGTGGCCGGTCTGTGAGTTGCACACGACTACTTTGAACTCTCCCGGGATTCCAGCAACCATCATCTGATAGTTTCCGGAATTGGATGGTTCAACGCGACCTTGTCCGGCCACTGGTGAATTCAAGGTCAGCCCCAATATCAGGCAGCCCAGCACGATCGACGCCCCGATGATTACCGAATGCGACTTGGTCATTCTCGAATCTCCATGAATGTGTTAGATCGTGACCAGGACAGGATATCAGAAACAGCCCTGCCAGGATGTTCCGACAGGGCTGCGGTCGTCTTGCCGGAATATGGCCGATTGCTGCTCACGCTAAGCGCCAGAAACGCTCACATGGTGTGCGGAATATGAACACCTTGACACAACTGGTCGGACATTCGGTGCTTCCAACGGTTTAACATGTCGATTTGTGCGAAGGAAATCAGCTTGGCTCGCAAGCTGAACAGTTTGCAGGATTATGGTACGGACGTTGCGTTATGCCTAAGCCATGAATCATAACTCCTTTGTCGCCGATTGGTCGTCAACTCGAAAACGCATCTATCAGCGCTTTATCGGGAGCCGGCCCCAGCATAGGCGGGAGCCTCTCGACCTGGCTGAGTTGATCCACAGCACGTTCCCTGAATGGTCTTGGCTGGAAATCGCCGGATGGATAGACGGTTCCGGAATGCCAACTGCTATTCAACAAATTACACTGATGCACTGGGAGCAGGCTTTTGACGAACCGCACCTGTCATTACCGCGCGAAAACATCACATGAGGCCATAGTTGAAATCCGGCCTGGGCTTGCGCGTTGAATGTGTCCCATCGTCAGTCTCTTTCCCGTTCTTCACATACTTTCGAGCGTGCTTGCGATACCCAGCAGCGATCTCCACGATCGTCAATCCCGATGCGACTTTGGCCACGCCGTACTGGTCGAACTCCGCGCCGGAACCGTATTCCGCAATCAGGGTGTTGTACTTTTGGTGGGACTCTTCGGTGCCATGCGGACCGAGATAGTGGTCAACGCAGTCGAGTCTTACGGGGGACTACCCGGACTTCCTAAGAAGCAGGTATCCGGGAACTTTGGTCACTCTGCGAATAGGTACGGCAGTCGTCACAATGCAACTCCCTTTTCCTTAAAGTGGTAAAGTACCGCTTTGTAGACAAGGCGCCTGAGCTGCACTGCTGACCGTCAGCAGGTAACGTAAACCATTTCAACGTTTCTACTTAACTAGCGGAGAGGGGGAGATTCGAACTCCCGGTGAGCTTGCACCCACACTAGTTTTCGAGGACATGCCGCCCAAACGACTCTTCTGCGTCAAAGCATGAATTTTTCCAAGTCTAATGCAGATTGCTGACAATCACAAGTAGTCGCAGACTATCGCGGACTGGAGTCTCAAATCGCAGTAAAATCGATTCAAGGCAGTAGTCAAATCAGTAGTGTCAGTAGTACGCCAAAAGAAATTATCCTCCGTGGAATCACCTTCATACTCGTCTCCTGAGGGATGCGAGATAGCAGTTCAGACCGTCAGGAGCCTCGCCAGTCGGATCACTGACGTGAATTTCTCGCAAGCTTTCGATACCTTTGATCGGGATGCCTCAAAGTAGTCGCTTCAGAGATGGAGACCGTATGATATTGGACCTAAACAATCAGCCGCTGCGAGCTATTGGAACTCAGCCGCACTGGGCAATGCTCACCGCTGTCATGGCAGATCCCGTCGTGTTCAATCCGCTTAATTTCGAGGTGACGCAGCTCGTAGCAGCTGCCATCGCGGCCAATCCGACGAGGCCTTTCATCAGTTCTCGGCAGGCCGGAGCGGACGTGCTGCGGCGTCTGGGAACAACATGGCATGCTGAATTCCCTCGGCGATTTCCTGCTTTTCCCAATGGAGCCGAGCGTGGCTTGTTCGGTATGGCGCTCTGGAACTACCTCGCGAGCCATCCCGACCGATGGTATTTCGCGGGAGTTGCCGATCCCTATGGATACGGACAAGACTCGACTGACTATTGGCGACCTTGAATAAACGGTGACTACTCGGCCATGTCGCCCAGCTCCAACGGGGCGACATGGCCCATGCCGGAGTTGTTAGTCACCTTCTGTAACAACATTGGGATCTAAGAGCATTCTTGACTCCACAATCTTCTGGAACTCGGTCAACAGTTCCTGATGATGGTGTGTGAGAAAACGCGAAATACGAGAATTGTCCAGAAGCCGCTTCAAGTATCCGATCACCACCACGAGATTCAGGGTGTTCTTGCCGTGAGTCTCTTCGATAATCTTAAACTCTTTCCCGAGGGTCGCCATCTCGTGTTCCATCCGTGAGATGTCTTCCGCGGATAGCCCACGCACTTCTTTCGGGCGTTCGGATTCCAGCATCTGCTCCTGAGGTGTCGCCGCCACCAAACACTTGGCGTAGCCTTCGGAAAACATGTGCGATGCGCAAAAGAGTTCTGCCATCTCGATCTGTCGCATCGGCTTCACCTTGCGAAGCTCACGAAGTGCTCCTGCGGTCGCCCTCTTGTCTCGAAGTAACTCGACAGCTTCGGGGCAAATCCCTTCCAGAAGATCCCGTTTCTGTTTGATGCTCGCGACATCGACGTTTAACGTGCGTGCGATACGATCCTCGCTGACTCCGTTCTTGATTGCACGCTTGATCATGAAGTGCTCTTGAATCGCCGACAGGCGGTTCACTTTGTGGTTGTAAGTGAAGCCTTCGTCGTCTGTTGATATAAGGCATTTCACAGCGGTCTGACCCATGTCCTTCAGGATTTCAAGACGGATGTGTCCGTCTAGTAGCATGTACTTCGGCGATCCTTTTCGCTCGGGATAAATGACCAATGGTTCTATCACCCCCAGTTCCCGGATCGACGCCTCAATGCATCGATACTTTCGTGACTTCTTTGTTGATGCATCCACGACCCGGGTCGGAAGGATGCGTTCTAACGGAACAACTATGACCGCAGCTTCGCAGGCCATTCTCACACGTGAGTTCATTTAGACAGACTCCTGGCTCAAAATTTGGCCCGCGAGAAACTGCGGCAGCGAGTGCAATCCTTCCGCTCGAAGCAGCGTGACAAAGTTCTCATCCTGGAAGAGTTGTTTCAATGCTGAAGTCGTAAACAAAAGTCTGGTCTCACAGACTTTGGCACGTTGGACAGTCAGCTTCTGGCGCAGCGTCTCCTTCTGATATGTCTTCAGAAGCTCTTCGGTGGTGACTGGAGTCGCAGTTGGTGCCCGCTTTTCCGCGCGGGTTCCCTTCCCATGAGAACGCCGTTTTTCAATCAGCCGACGCGCGTCCAATAGCGCCTTTCCTCGCAGGTCATTCCGCTCATAGGCCTCCGTCAAAGCCCGCTGAATACCTTTGTCGTTGGACGTCGCAATTGTGATTGCAATGTTGACGGGTATGAGGCCCTTCTCAACAGCCGACAACAGCTTTTCCTCACCTTTCGCTAGGAGTTGCAGTATCATCCTCACGTAATCACTCCCCAAGTCCGTCTTGATTGCAATTTCGGAGTGAGAGTAGCCACGATCTTTCAAATTGCTGATCTCACGAAGTAGCTCTAAGGTCGAGTGCTGGCGACGCGCGATGTTTTCGGCGAGACTCATCAGCAGCAGGTCTTCCTTCGACCCTTTAATGATCAATGCCGGGATTACTTCCTCACCAAGAGTGATATATGACTCAACTCGTCCCTGCCCGCAGACTAGGTCGTATGTCTGTTCGCCATTCCGCAGGTCAGCTTCCGCAACGGTAACGGGACGTTTCAATCCGATTTTCCCAATATTTGCTGCAATTTGTGCGAATTTCTTTTTGCTCCTTCCTCGTGAGTTCAAAACATTGATCTGCTTGACGGGAATCCACCGAATTTCTAGCTCGAATTCAAATTTCATGCGGCTACCTCAATACGATGTCTCGCGGCCAGAGAAGTGAAAAAGTCCAACGAGTCAAACTGATAGGTATCTAAGAACGCTCCATTCGATTCACAAAGTAAAACCTTTGGCGAGGAGATGTCCATAACGGGGAGCAAGTAGTAGTCCACTGCGCGCTCGTTTGCTTCATCCATCCGACCTAAGATGGTGATGTCCGGCGCTATCGACCCTTCAAAATCAATTCGCCAACGGAGAGAACCGCTTGAGGTCTGTCGGCACCGAGAAAGGACAAGAGCAGCGCTATATTCACCGTTGATGAGCAGCAGGCCTGTGTGAGTGTCGCGAGAGACGGTCGCCCCGACTCTCGTAAGTCGATCGACCAGCTCCGTCATGAGTGGCGATTGTGCCGCTCGGATCCGGCGATTGACGTCAACATAGTCGAAGCTCCGAGTAGGCACATATCCAGCCAGTTGATAGGCCTTTAACAAACTACCGAATCGCGATCGGTATGCCGCGCTGGCGGGCATGCCCTCGGCCGCATCAATGATCTGGCTGGACAGGGTGACGTGTTCCCCGGCAAGGGCTCGGAGTTTGGCCAACATGTCTTCATTGGATACGCGACGATTTCTTTCCTGAATGATCCCTCGGGCCACGAAGAACTGATCAGGCGTAACGATAGCAGGGAATGCGCCGTCCTTGCGAACCCACATTTCAGGAGCATTCTCAACATGCTTTTTCTGGAGTTTGAATGAGGTACGGTTATAAACGTTGTTACCGATATACTTCTCATTCGTGAGCACTTGTCGAATTGTTCCACGATTCCAGGGGCGACCAAAATCGGTAGAGCATCCCTCCGCGTTCAGCGCGGCTGCAATCTCTGCTTCTGGCAGTCCTTCGTCGACAAAGAGCCTGTAGATTCGTCTGACGGCTTGAATTTCATCGTCCGGACCGAGCGTTAGGACAACTCGGTCGGTCTGCAAGCTCTTGTGTTCGCCCCTTACCAGTTCGCCCTTCTGTTCGCCAGCTTGGTTGATGAGCATGCGACGGAGCCCGAACCCTGGCGCACCCCCTTGACGATAGCCAAGCTCGATCAGACGGCATTGCCCTTGAAAAACTTTGGACGAGAGTTCGCGGCTGTACTCGCCAGCCATTGCCCTCTTCACACTCTTGATGATCGTTGACGTCGGCCCACCATCGTTCTCGAATTGCTCAGCACAGTAGTGAACTTCGATTCCGGCACGTTTGCAGAGATACTCATAATAAGCACTCTCGTCTGCATCCTGAAAACGTCCCCAGCGGCTGATGTCATAAACGAGAATCGCCGAAAACCCGCATTTCCCACCCTGCACATCCGCGATCATTCGCCTTAATGATTCGCGCCCAGCGATGTTGAGACCACTCTTACCTTCGTCGGCATATGTCCTGATTATCTCGTAACCTCGCTTTGTCGCGTATTCCCGAATCACGTCCTCTTGATTCGATGTCGAGTATTGCTGGTGCTCGGTCGACATGCGGACGTACTGGGCGGCTGGGATACTGTGGGATCCTGGTGGGAATGGCAAAATGAAGTTCTCCCTTACCTTTTGTTTCGATGTTTCCTTTACGTGGCCGCGCTCCCGCAAGGAGTTGGCATTGATTCTGCCATACCCCCGTGGGATTGCGCGGTAGCTCACTGTGGGATTCTGGTGGGACTGACTATTTCGCTCGATTGAGAATTAACCGGTAATGGCCCGAAACTCGTCCATCGATGGCGTCGGAGAGGTCGAACATTTCAGCGGCACGAAGTTTTGCTCGCAGCTCTTTCACGACGCTGCGTAGCGAAACTGGTTCGCGAATTGCATTCCAGACGTCTTGAAACAAATCAGCGTGGCTGACGTACTGACCAGGATGTGACGCGAGTCTTTCCAAGAACTTGAACATCAGAGTGTTGCCGAGTGGACAGCGTCGACCACCGTAGACTGCGCAGAATGTGGAACGCTCAGCAATTTGCTCGCGTTGAGGGGACTTTTTTGGTTGTTGAAATCCACTCAGCTGAGGCTCTGATAGAGACTCCAACTCGGCTTGAAGAATTGCCACGGACTCTTCGAGCGCGGACATCGCTGCAGAGTGAATGTTCGCCAATCGCTCAAGATTTGCACGGATTTGCTGTTCTCTGGTCTTGATCATGAAAATGCCTCACAGACTGTTGAATGGATTACAAAAGCCACTCGTCAAGTCTGTGATACGATTCGCATTGTCGCTGACCGACGCTCGTCGAGCGGACGGTTCAATTTGAGTTGGCCATTTCTCAAAGTGGGACGCGTCGGTGATTGACAAGTGTGAACGCAAGCGGTATGACCTCGTTACGTGTCAAATATCAAGACGAGGCATTCGCAATGAAGAAATTCACCAGGGTCGACATCCTTGAGTCACAACTGGAGTCGCTGGTCCAGCAGCATCCCGAACTGGTTGAGGCGGGCTTAAAGTACGTCGATCACCAAAAGGTTACAGCAGGCGGTCGTTTGGATGTGCTGCTTGTTGACAGTGGAAAGGCCTTTGTCATCGCCGAACTTAAGATTGTTCAGGATGACGGGATGTTACTGCAGGGAATCGACTATTACGATTACGTGTCGACACACATCGAAGCGTATGCACGGTTGTATAAAGATCATGGTGTCGATCCTACAAAACCTGTGCGTCTGCTGCTCATTGCACCTTCCTTCTCACAAAGTTTGGTCAACCGCTGCAAGTGGATCGATGCGCCAATTTCGCTGTTTACGTATCAGTGCCTGAAATTCGATGACGATGACGACCTCTTTCCGATTTTTACAGACCAACCGTTGCCTACACTTCCCCCCATCCTGACTATCCCAAAGCTGGAAGACAATCTGGCCTACATCACTGATTCGAGTGTCAGGACGGAAGCACAGACTCTGTTAGACGAGATGAAGGCCTGGAAGCCCGGCAACGTCACTCTCGACGCCATCAGAGGCGCAATATCGCTAAAAATCAACAATCGGGTCTTCGCGTACTTCCATCCGCGTCGAAAGCACTACGTCATTTCAACATACAATGCTGATGAAACTTGGACCGATTATCCAGTGAAGAGTGCAGACGATCTTGCGATGGTCAAGCCGCTCGTGCGAGCTTCAATGGAAACGAATTAGTTTCAGAAATGATCGATTGCGGAAGTGCGACACGCTATGTGACCGTTTGCACGCAGATTTGCTGCACAAGGATTTTGGGACACCCGTTGAACCGCTACGAGCCCGGTGCAGGGCGTGGGTTGATTGAAACTTGCGGTCGGACCCGGGTTTGTACTTCATTGTAAATGGGGATGGGCAAACCCTCAGCGACTTCGAGGGTTACAGCTAGACCAAACGGGATCCGTTCGACGAGTCCGCCCGCGTCCTCGGCGCAGTTCACTTTGATCTCCAAATCGTCAGGAAGAGCCCGAGCTTTATCACCAAATAATACCTGATGAATGACGGTGCCACGTTTAGCAGATGCCTGGTCAAGGTTGCCTCGATCCACCCCGAGGGTCTCGCTTTTGAGTGACAGCCACAGTCCTGCTTTGCGATAGTTACGATGCTGAGGGTTTGTTGGGGTGAGCCAGGCGAGCGTAATCGTGAGACGACGATCGATTTTTCTCGCGCTGAGTGACGGTGGCAGTGGAAATCGAAACGACTGGGCCGAGTCCTTCGTGAGATATCCCCAGCCCAAAAGTGTCGCTCGCTGATCATTGCAGTTCAGACATCGATCAGGATCGAGTTCGCCGAATCCCAGAAATTTTGAGCTGATTCGCTGCCGGATTCGCCAGTCCGCATCTGGATGTGCCAACAAACGCTCCAGAGTTGTAGACGCTTCTCCCCACGAAGCACCGTGGACTAACAACGCTTTCGTGAGGCAAACGAGTTCGCCACGATCGAGTCTTGCGTCGGGATAGTCTTTGACGACACTTTCTAGACGTTCGACGATCTGAACGGCGGTGCGGGATGCCAGGGCAGTCGCATTGCTGCTGCCCCGGCAAAAGACCACTCGATCTAACTCCAATGCACGCATCCCGGGAGCGGCAACCTGCTGCCCAGGGGGATGGATGCTAATTGCGGGTTTGTATTCCCAGAGGCCATCTCGCGGGACAAGCGGTGGGTTGAACAAGACTTTTCCACCTGGAAGGAGAACCTCGGGTTTCACAGCCCGCTTAAAGCCATGACTCACGGTGGCGATCGGGCTAGGAAGACGCTGGCCGCGCAGCAGGTCGATGCGTCTATCGCCCGGCCGCATCCTTGATGAGTCTGCGTGAAGAGCGCCTACTGTTACGACGTTGAGAGATTCAGCGGGTGAGAAATGACGGCGAGATGAT
>JAQGHS010000271.1 GCA_028291605.1 Planctomycetaceae bacterium
CCCGCGTTCTGGCGAAACGCGGCTACTCCAAAAGCAATCAATTCAATTCGCGGTACGATTCCCAACCCAAATACAATACCAGTGCCGCGCTGATCATGAACATGATATCGAACAGCATCGCTCGGCCGAAGGGGACGCCGATGGCCATATCCAGAATCGTGGCCAGAGCCACCAGTCCGGCAGCCCCCATCGATAATTGAACCAGCAGTTTGGGCGACACTTTCGGCCTCTGTTCTTTTCAAAACTTTTCAACGGATCCAGAAAAACCGCCGACCCGGCAGCGGATCGACAAACAACTCTACGACTGATATCCGCTCGGCGTGGGGTTCAGGAAAATGACTGGTTACCAGCGCGAGATGAAGAATATCAATCTCTACCGAAACTCACAGATTCATCGACGGGAATCAATCTGACTTTGACTGGAAGCGATCAATCTTTTCAATCGGACGTGACACTCTTCCGATACGACCGTCAGAACCGCTCCGCATGGCCCGGGGCCTGTCTCTCAAGTATAACGCTGACAATGACTAAGCTCAAGTTTCGTTTGTCGCGTTCACGACGAATACGGCCGGGCAAGTCATCTCGGGGCAGGTGCCCGCGTCGAGATGGCTATCCAGATGCCCGTGGCAGCCAGTAGTATGACACGCTTTCCGACATTGCCGGTTCGTAAGTCTTAACCAGACAGCATTTCGGACGACCGACCCTCCCTCATGGCGAGAGATCGTCCAGGATTTGATACATGCAGTTGTCCACAGAAACCCACCCCGAGACGCACGTTGTTCCCCGTGATGGGCGGCAGTTCGCACTGTTGGCCCTGGCGGCTCTGGGGGTCGTCTACGGCGACATCGGGACCAGTCCGTTGTACGCGTTGCGGGAATGCTTTCACGGTTTGCACGCCGTCGCGGTGACCCCGTCGAATATCCTGGGCGTGTTGTCGCTCGTGTTCTGGGCGCTGGTGCTGGTGATCTCGGTGAAGTATCTCGCTTTTATCCTGCGCGCCGACAATCGGGGAGAAGGGGGCATTCTTGCTCTGGCGGCACTCGTCACACCGGTGCATGCGAAATCTCGAACTGGGTTTGTGTTGACGCTGGGACTGTTCGGAGCCGCCCTGCTCTATGCTGACGGGATGATTACGCCGGCGATCTCGGTGCTCAGTGCGGTCGAGGGCTTGCAGGTCGCTGTCCCGTTCTTACATCAATCGCTGCTCGAAGGCATCGCGGTGGCGGTGCTGGTGGGGCTGTTCATGATTCAGTCTCGCGGTTCGACCAATGTCGGAAAACTGTTTGGGCCCGTGATTCTGTTTTGGTTCTTCACCCTCGCCATGATGGGCATCTACTGGATCTCTTGCGATCCGATCGTTCTATTTGCCATCAACCCCTATTACGCCCTCCATTTCTTCGTGCTGAATGGATGGCACGGATTTATGATCCTGGGGACTGTATTCCTGGTCGTCACGGGGGGAGAGGCGCTCTACGCGGACATCGGGCACTTCGGCGCGAAGCCCATTCAGATGGCCTGGTTTGTGGTGGCGTTGCCGGCCCTGCTGATCAATTACTTCGGTCAAGGAGCACTGCTGCTGCTGCACCCCGCAGGGGCTTCGAACCCGTTCTATCACATGGCACCACCCTGGGCGTTGTACCCGCTGGTCATCCTGGCCACCGCGGCGGCCGTGATTGCCTCCCAGGCGGTCATCACAGGTTCCTATTCGCTCACCCTGCAGGCGATTCAGTTGGGATACTGTCCGCGGCTGACGATCGAACATACGTCGCATCACCAGCGCGGGCAGATCTATATTCCGGCGATCAACTGGATCTTGATGATTGCCTGCATTGGTCTGGTGCTGGGATTTCACTCTTCGAGCAATCTGGCGGCCGCTTATGGAATTGCCATCACGATGACCATGGTCATCACGACCGTGCTGTTTTTTGTGCTGGTCAAGGATCACTGGAAATGGAGCCTGCCGCTGGCCGTCAGCTTGTCCGGCCTGTTCATGGTGATCGATCTGTCGTTCTTCGGGGCGAATGCCTTGAAGCTGACTCATGGCGGGTGGTTTCCGCTGCTGGTGGCGGGGGTCGTCTATATTCTGATGACCACCTGGCGGCGTGGCCGGATGCTCGTCACCAAGCGGCTCAAGCAGCGACACGTGCCTCTCGAGTTGTTCATTGCGGAACTGCTCTCCGCGCCACCGTTGCGGGTATCGGGAGTGTCTGTGTTTATGTCGAGTAATCCGATCGGTACTCCTCAGGCACTGCGGCACAATGTGATCCATAATAAGGTCCTGCATCGTACTGTCGTCATCGTGGTCGTTGAAACGGCCGAAGTCCCGCATATCGTGCCGAAGGGGAAAGCCGAGATCGAACAGGTGGGCGAAGGTTTCTGGCGCATCGTGCTGAGCTACGGATTTATGGACGAGCCCGATGTGCCCCGGGCGCTGGCCTGCATCGATCACCCGGGCCTGGATTTCAGCGCGGGGGTCACCTATTTCCTGGGCCGCGAAACACTGCTGGCGACCGACAAGCCAGGCATGGCACTCTGGCGTGAGCGACTGTTCGTGTGGATGTCGCGCAACGCCCAGCCAGCCACGCATTTTTATCGGCTGCCGGCCGATCGCGTGATGGAAGTCGGCGTTCAAGTGGAGTTATAGAGCGGTGGTTGCCTGCGTCTGAGAGGAGTGTAAGCCATGCCGACGGAGCCTGCCGGGCGTCGACCTCTACAGAGTCGCAATCTCAAGGTTTTCAAGTGGCTCGCTTCCACCCTGGCCCAAGCGGGTGTTACGCCGAACGCGATCTCCTTCTCCAGTATGATCTTCGCGGGCTTGGCCGGGGCAGCCCTCGCCGGGACCGGCTACACCGCAGGCTGGGCGGCACATGGTTGCTGGCTGCTGGCCGCGGTGGGAATTCAGTTGCGACTGGTGGCCAATCTGATCGATGGCATGGTCGCCGTTGAGGGCCGCAAAGGAGGCCCCACCGGCGATTTGTGGAATGAAGCACCGGATCGGGTTTCCGATGCCGCGATTTTCATCGGTGCGGGTTTCGCAGCCGATAGTGCCCCGTGGCTGGGTTTCAGCGCCGCTGTGATGGCGGTATTTGTGGCCTACGTTCGAGCCTTGGGGGCCAGCGTCGGGGCCGGCCAATGCTTTCTGGGTCCGATGGCGAAACCGCAGCGGATGGCAATGATGACCGGAGTCTGCGTGATATATGCGCTGCTTCCTCGCCTTTGGTTAAGGGTGAGCGAAATCCTGCCCCCGGTTTTTAGTCTGGCAGACTCCGATCAGCACAGTATCCAGTTGATATTCGCGGGGTGGTCGGTGATCAAGCTTGGATTGGTGATTGTCATTCTGGGTGGAGCCGTCACGGCCTGGCGTCGATTCCGATGGATCGCCGCATTTCTCAAACAAAGAGCCGCATCATGATCTTCGGGTTGCATCCTGTGGCAGTGGGAATCCTCGCCGCAGCGGGAGCGATGCTCGTCCTGACGCCGTTGCTGCTGGTCGTGCTCGATCGGACCGGCCAGCTGAATCCCAAGCTGCACGCCGATTTGTGGGCTCGGTACAAGTCGTGGCTGGTCATGACGCCGCTGATCCTGGTACCACTCGCGGCCGGACGCCTGGCTGCCATTGTGGCGGTCGCCATTTTGTCGACGCTGTGCTACCGTGAATTTGCGCGGGCCACAGGGCTCTTTCGAGACCGATTGGTCAGTGCGCTGGTGGCTTTGGGGGGACTGTTGATCACTTTCTCTATTGCGGACAATTTCTATCCCTTCTTTCATGCTCTGACGTCGTTAGTCGTTTCGTCGATTGTGGTGTTGTCGTTGTTTGTCGATCAGCCACGAGGTTACATCCA
The DNA here is from genome assembly GCA_028291605.1 of Planctomycetaceae bacterium. Taxonomy (GTDB): domain Bacteria; phylum Planctomycetota; class Planctomycetia; order Planctomycetales; family Planctomycetaceae; genus JAKFVC01. The sequence goes on from JAQGHS010000271.1 coordinate 3,843, forward strand.
GCGGGTTGCACTGGGCATCTTTGCATTCATGCTGTTTGCCGTCAGCCTGGGGCATTACAGCTACCTGGCGAATGACCGCCTGGGGGTTCCGTTGCAGATGGCGATTGTGCTGTGCGTCGAACTTAATGACGTGTTCGCGTACTGCTGTGGGAAGGCATTTGGCCGCCGCAAACTGGCACCGCAGACCAGTCCGAATAAGACGATCGGCGGCGCCCTGGGAGCTGCCATCTTGACGACTCTCTTGTTCGCGACATTGCTGCACTTGATCCTGCGCGGCAGTCCCATCGACCATCCCGTTCACCTGGCGATATTAGGGGCCCTGCTCTCTCTAACCGGTCAATGTGGCGACCTGGTGATGTCCAGCATCAAACGAGACCTGGGGATCAAGGACATGGCCGCGACGATTCCAGGCCACGGCGGTTTTCTCGATCGATTCGACAGCATGTTGTTCGTCGGCCCGGTATTATTCCAT
>JAQGHS010000282.1 GCA_028291605.1 Planctomycetaceae bacterium
CCCGCGATCGAGGTGGCGGAAACGGAGGAGAACCCGTTCCTCGCGCCGACAACACCCGAAATCAAACCGGCAGCCAAGCCCGAAGTGGCAGTGGCGGTTGCCTCACCCGTGGCGACTGCTGCCAAGCCTGCTGCGGCGAAGGCCGACCAGTTCTTCGAAGAGGTTGAAGAGCGAGATATCGACGAGAAGGATTTCGAAGTCAGTACCGAGAAAGCGGTGGCGGTGGCCCAGCCGGTCATCACCCCTGCCCCTCGCGTTCAGCCTCTGGCCAATGTTGCGGACAACGTCAATCCTTCGGAAGTCAAGACATCGGAAATTACGACGGTTGACTATGTGGCACTGTGTCCGCAAGCTGGTGACAAGGTCAAAACACTGCTGGCCAACATGAATTCGAACGATGTCAGCCAGATCAAGCCAGCATTGCACAAGCTGGGTGAGCTGGCTGACGAGGGAACAGGTTCGGAGCCCGCGATTCGAGCGGCCCTGAAGCATACGGACTCGTATGTGCGGATCCATGCCGCCCTGGCTCTCTGGCGTATCAAGCAAAACACCGCAGACACGCTGCCTGTCTTCCTGGAAGGTCTGCAGAGTACAGACGCCGGTGTTCGATCCTTCGCGGCGACGGCTCTCGCAATGGGACCACAAACTGATTCCGTGGTGGAACCACTCACCGCAGCACTGACCGACCCCAATGCGTTTGTCCGGTTGCATGCGGCCGAAACGCTGTATCAGTACCCGGGACAGGAAGCGGCAGCGACGCAGGTCCTCGTCGCTCAGTTAAGTGACAAGGAAGCGAATGTTCGCTGGCTGGCGACGTTTATCCTCGGTGAGATTCATCCGCAGTCGGAAATTGCGGTGAACGCTCTGACTGACGCTTTGAAAGACAGCGACAACCGAATTCGTGCCGGAGCCGCATTCGCTCTGGGGGGATTCGGAGCACAAGCTTCAGCAGCCTTGCCGGAATTGAAGAAGCTGACGACAGATGCTCAATCCGAAGTTCGCAAGGCTGCCGAAGAAGCCGTCCGCGACATCGAACACAGCTCGGCCCAGGCCAGTTCGAAATAGTTTGAGTCTGCGAAGTTGAGTGACACTAGTTCGAAAAACCCTTGCCGGGACCCAGCCGGTGAGGGTTTTTTCGTAGGCTGGCTTGAACGATTGAGCCATGGCCACGCTCGCCCGAGTGTGGGGCAATGTGGCACAACCCACGTTTTGGCCAACGTGGGTACACGAGTTTTTCTGCGATCCACTTCGTTTTTGATAATGGACGAGGACGCGTTTCTCCACTCTTTCTGTTCTCAATCAAGCAGATTTGGAAAACTCGCCAATCAGACCCAGCTTCACCGGGATTCTCCTTCCATCAAATACGATCCGCGGACGCCTTCCCACCGGAACTGATAGTTCACCGGGAAAGCTTTGGTGTAACTGGAACCCATTTACGCACAAAAGCTTACGTCTTTGAAATGTGCCCTCGATAGGTATCGGAAGAGAGGTTAATTACTTGAAAGTAACTGTAGAAATCCGCTGACGCAATACAGATCCCGGGGTAGAATCACTATGTCTTACGGCATATGGTAGATGTGATTTTGTTCAAGGGAAGGTGATTGCGTGCCTGAAACTGCAAATCGAACCAGTTGGCTCTGGACCACGGGAGTGGTCGTCGTTCTCATCGGCGCCGCCGGTTTCGGAGGCTTCAAACTGGGGCACAACGAAAGCGCTGCGGTGTTGACCGACAACGATAAGGAAGACCCGCAAGTGGGCCGGCCCGAAACACCGGGGGCAGAAGTCGTTCCTGGTGATAGCCCGACAGTCCGATTGAGCTCGGAAGCCGAGGCGGCACTTGGGGTTAAGACTGCTGCGGTGCGAACGGCCCCGCATAGCGACTCGTTGCTACTAACTGGCTCTCTGCTCCTCGATTCAAATCGCCTGGCCTATGTCCATTCGCGATTCTCCGGAGAAGTGGTGTCGATTGGGACGATCGCCCCGCTGGCTCATGAATTTGCCGCTCAACAAGGTGCTCTCCGGCCCATTCGGGTCGGCGATGTGGTCAAGAAAGGGCAACTGCTGGCGGTCGTGTGGAGCAAAGAGGTCGGTGAAAAAAAGAGCGATCTGGTGGATGCCCTGTCGCGTGTCAATACGTCGCGCACCACGTTGGATCGATTGGAATCCCTGGAACGAGGTGCCGTCTCGGTCCAGATCGTTCGCGAAGCACGCCGCACCTATGAAGCCGATCTGATCGCTGTCGATCGAGCCGAACGCACACTCCGTTCGTGGCGTGAGACCGAGGAAGAAATTCAGGAAGTTCACAAGGAAGCGGAACGCATTCGCAGCGGAGACAAACAGGGTGCCGATCACTACCGCGAAACCTGGGCGAATGTCGAAATCCGCGCTCCCCTGGATGGAACGCTCTTGGAAAACAATGTCTCGCTGGGCGAAATTATCGACAGCGGCATGGTGCTGTTCAAGGTGGCCGATCTGTCACGCATGGGTGTCCTGGCGAATGTCTATGAAGAGGACTTGCCCAAGTTGACCTCCTTACCCGCCACGCAACGTCAGTGGCAGGTGCGATTAAAATCCGAGCCCGAGATTCCGCCGATCGCAGGCAATTTCGAGGTCGTCGGAAATGTGATCGATCCCGGTCAACATACGGCCGCCGTGATCGGCTGGATTTCCAATCCGCAGGAGAAACTGCGAGTGGGCCAGTTCATTACAACAGAAATCCAATTACCCGCAGTTGCTGATGCCGTGATCGTTCCCAATTCGGCGGTGATCGATGAAGGAACGCGAGCATTCGTGTTCGTCGCCGACAAGTCGGCAGCGCACCAGTTCAAGATCTGGCAAGTGGATGTGCTGCGTCGCGGACGCGACTTCGCATTGCTCGCCAAGAATTCGACCGCCACTGCAGATTCCGCAAAACTACATCCGCCCTTGCAAGAAGGCGAACGTGTCGTGACTTCAGGCAACTTGGAGTTGTACGGCGTCCTGCAGGATAAAGCCGCGACAGTCGCTACGACCAAGACCGCGACGACGTCGAAGACCAACTGAGAGAGAATTACGAAGAGTTTTTTGCCACAGATTGACACAGATCAAACACGGATTTGGTCATCCTATGCAGGAGATGATCTGAATCCCCAAGTTATCTTGAAGTTCATCGATTCAAGGATCAGGACGGGGTGAGATTGCCCCCTCTTAATCCGTCTTTCATCAGTGTTAATCCGTGGCTAAAAACTCTTCGTAATCAAGCCGCTGCCGACTTTCAACGCGCTGGAATTGATGCCGTAGCGCGCTTTCAGCACTCATTCCTCAGTGGCTGTTCCCCCTACGCAAAGTGTATTGAGATGATTCATCGTTTAATCGCATGGGCAGTGGAAAGCCG
>JAQGHS010000296.1 GCA_028291605.1 Planctomycetaceae bacterium
CCAGAAATGGATACACGGACGCTGGCAGCGTCCGCCACGGGGGCTGGATCCATGAATCGTCACACCGATCCCAAGCATCCCGACATGTCTCCTGAAGCGATCGACAAGCGACTGCGAGACTTGACCCAGATCGACGAAGCCCTGGGAGTTCCCGACTGATGATGACCGCGAGTTGGCTTGACTACCTGCCCCTTTGGGCGTTGTTTGCGTTGACGGTGGCGTTGGTCATCGCGGCCGTTGAAGGGGGATTTCGACTTGCCGTATTTCGCAAGCGGCAATCCGAGTCTGGAATTGATGCTCCAATCAGTTCGGTGATTGGGGGCACTCTGGGGTTACTGGCCTTCTTGCTGGCGTTTACGTTCGGATTGGCAGCGTCGCGTTTCGATGCGCGAAGAGCATTGCTGCTCGACGAAACGAATGCCATTGGAACGGCGTACTTGCGAGCGGGCATGGTCCCGGAGGCCGAGAGTCATGAAATCCGTCGGTATCTGCGCGAGTATGTCCATTTGAGAGCTGAGGCGGCCAAACGACCTCGGGAATTGCCGGAAATCATCGCACGCTCGGAAGCATTGCAGGACGAAATGTGGGCTCAGGCTCTGCTCGTTGCCAGGAAGGATAGTAATTCGGAAATGAATGCCTTGTTCGTGGAATCGCTGAACGAAGTGATCGACATGCACTCCAAGCGTGTGATCGTGGGGCAGTATCAGATTCCCGCCGTCATCTGGTTGTCCTTGTACATTGTGTCGATCATCTCGATGGCCGGGGTGGGCTATCAGTTTGGCCGCGCGGGATCGCGCGACATTGCGGTCAGCTTGTTCCTGGCACTCTCCTTTTCGATTGTGATCGGTTTGATCGCGGATCTGGATCGTGGTTACGAAGGAGCTCTACAAGTCAGCCAGCAACCCATGATCGAACTCGATCGGAAGCTTGAAAAGTCGCCGCGCTGAATCGACGTACTACAAGATCGGTAGCAACCGCCGGCCGCGGCACTCGAACGTTTCTATGATTGGTGTCGCGGAATCTCGTCAGAGTTCCGCCCCAAAGTCTCGAGACTACCGCGGAACTCTGACGAAATTCCGCGACAGAGATTCTGGAGCCGCACTCGAATGAGCACAGGTGTCGCTGTTGTCCCGCCGCCAAAACAATCGCAGCCCGGCTGCGATGAGGCAACCGGGCTGCGAGATGCTTAACATCCCATTACTTTAAAGGGGCTCAGTCGCCGTCCGTACGACCTTGACTTGCTTCGTGGCCTGATCGGCTGAGAGGCCCAGGGCATCGGTGAAATCGTAAGTCACCGTGCGGAAACCAAAGACCGTGGTCGACACCGCCGTGCGGAAGGTGATCCGCCGCAGGACGTGCTGCAGATCGGCGGCAGTGGCGTTGTCGTTGAAGACGATCTTCAAGGGCCTGCCATTCTCCCCGCCGCTGACCTTCCCGATAACCACAGTTCCCAGTCTCAGGCTGATAACGCCTTTCTTAGTCACGGTGTTGATCTGGCCGGCACCACTGCCTTCAATCATCAGCCGGAGGCGGTCGCTGCGGTTGCGGCCAGCAGCCACATTGACCGACAGAATCGCGCCGTCCATGTCGGTCTGACCATCACCGAGTTTCGACTTGATGCTGGGATCAAGCAGGACTTCCAGACCCTTCACGTTCCTGGTAACGCTCGCTGACGGAGTGATTGTCGCCGTATCGAACATCGCCTGCAGATCGATAAAGACGGAATCCGAATCGGTCAGCACACCGCCGGGGCCGCTGTTGCCGAGATCGCTGGTCAGCATGGTCAGTTCATCACTGCCATTGTAATCCGCGTTCCCCTGGTAGATCACCCCGTTCAAGCTCTCCAGCGTGGCATTGATCGTGAACTGATCCGCGAACAAGACGACGCGATTGGTTCCATTCCCCGTCACATCGCTGATACCCAGTCCACCGAGCACTGAGGTGTCGACCGTGATTGTCCCATGCAACACTGTCAAAGTGACTTGCATCGGCAACAGGCTGGCATCCGGATCGGTGACTGACAGGCCGGTCACGGCGACAGGCACGTCTTCCTGGGTCTGAATGGTGATTGAGGGCACCGTATTGACGGGGGGTTGATTCGCCACTTGAACGATGATCTTGCGAGTCTTCGTCGCGCTGACGCCGCCCGAGCCATCCGTAATCTGGAACGAGGCCGTCCGGTCGCCGGCGGTCGGATCCAGTCCGATGATCTGGAAGGTGACCGCACGAATCACGGCCTGCACTGCTTCCTTCGAGGCACTGGCGTTGAAGTCCACCGTCAGCGGAGCCGTGCCGACGCCTGGTGTCAGCCGCCCGACCACGATCCCGTTGAAGGAAACGTTGGTTCCTGCGAGCACCACGCCACCGCCGTTGGTGAGGCTCAATCGATCACGACCAGACGCGCCCGAAATCAGGGACACCGTCAGCCGTCCGCCGTTAAAGACCAACGTATCCGGATCGGTCAAAGTGGCCAGCGAGTCCAGAACGACCGGCAGTCCATTGGCGTTGTAAGTCACCTGCGACAGCAGTGTGGGATCAGGCGGATTCGTCGTTGTGGAGAGCGTCAAGACTGGCGGATCATTGATCTGCTGAACGGTAATGACCTTGCTGACGACGTCGGATGCACCACTGTCACCATCGGTCACCTGGAATTTGGCAATGCGGACGGAGGTATTGGGATTGCTACCCGCTGCCTGGAAGGTAATCGCCCGCACCAGGGCCTGCACCGCGACCGGAGTCGCTGCAGAGTTGAACGTGACCGTCAAGGCCACGCCACCAGTGCCGCCGGTGACTGTGCCGATGGGAGTTGTTCCGTAACGTACGGTCCGGGTCGTTGTACCGCTCACATTGATTGAACCTGTAACCACACCGGTCGAGCGAATTCCAATGATGTCGTTGGCCTTGGCCGTCGTTCCGAGGTCCACGGTGAGCACGCCGCCGTTGAAATCAGCCGAATCGAGATCGCTGACCGTGGCGAACGTATCGAGAACGATCGGCAGCGAACCTTCTACGTACATGGACTGACCGGAAGGCAAAGTCAGGGTTGGCGGATCATTGACCGCGACGACATCGATCAGGCGGTCAGCCGGCAGGCTGGTGCCACCGTCGCCATCATCGACGACGAACTCGACCAGGCGTTGTCCCAGGATCGGACTGTCACCCTGAATCTCCAGGGTGACGTTTTGCATCAGCGATTGCACCGCGGCTTGCGTTGCATTGGCATTGAAGCCGATCACCAATGGTGTCGTTCCCACGCCGCCCGTATAGATGCCGATCACCGTACCACTGTAAGTCACGCGGTTGCCGACCAGCCCGATGGCTCCAGCACCTTGACCCTGATTGAGGATCGCGAGCTTTTCGTTGACTGAGGTCTCAGTCATGGTCAATCCCAGCGACCAGGTGATCAATGAGCCCTTGCCGTCGAAGATATTTCCCAAGGCATCTGTGATTTCCAAATTCCAGGTGCCGTTCGGATTCTCTCCATTGAGCGGTGACAGTTCCTTCTCCGGTCGGAAGCTACCGGCATACGGAGCGAACGCTTGGAATGACAGAATCGGTGTGGAGGCCTGATCGTCGAATGTCGTATTGGTGAAATCTTGGGACGTTCCCGGGAACGTGCTGGCTCCGACGTTGCTGAACAACTTGACGCGGGTCCCAGTCGGGCTGATCAGATAGGCGGTCAATTCTGGATCGTCAGTATGAGTAATGTTTACCGTGACATTGACATCAGTCAGCGTGCCGTCAGCGCCCGACACAATCAACGGTGACAGGATCGTCGGATTGGTGGGATTGAGGGTATAGTCCAGCGGCACGGGCGCGTTGTTCGCGACATAGGTCCGCTGGGTAGTCTGTACCGGCCCGCCCTCGTTACCGATGACACTCACCTTCAGGTAACCACCACTGAAGTCGGACGAATCGGGATCGGACACAGTGGCGAAGATATCCACTGGCTGAACGGTAGTGTCTTCGGGATAGGTCAGGGTATCGGTCGAAACGGTCACCACGGGCGGATCATTCACGGCGATGACAATGATCTGCTTCGTCGCCGGAGCACTCGCGCCATCGGTTCCGTCCGTAATGACAATCTGCACGGTGCGGGTTTGCGGCGAGGGGTCGTCACCAATGGCTTCGAATTGGACGACTCGTAGTAATGCCTGCACCGCGGCTGTCGTCGCATTGGCATTGAAGGTCACGACGAGCGGATTCGAACCGACGCCACCGCCGAACGTTCCGATGCTGGTCCCCTGGAAGTAAACCTGATTGCCGGAAACGCCAATCTGTCCAAAGCCAAATCCTTGTGAGCGGATCGACAGACGATCGTCGGGAGTCGCGTTGGCCGTCAACGTGACGGTCAGCGTGCCGTTGGCAAAGTTCGCCGAATTCGCATCGGTCACTCTTGCGCCGGAATCGATGGTGACCGGCGGTTCGTTCTCGGTATAGATCGCTGGTCCGTTCGGCAATGTGATGATCGGTAGAATGAATTGGTTGTAGAAATCGACGTTCTCCACAATGCCGCCGAACGGCACCGTCACCTGTTGCGCGGGGAACGGATTGCCGGCGGTCGGGGCCGGGGAAGTCTGGACCCAACCCGTTTGCGGAACTTCGCGAACATTGAACGTTCCACCGACCGGAGCCGTCAGCGAGTAATGACCGTTGGCATCGGTGACTGCTGAGCCTTCCACTGTCGTGACGGTGACGGACCAGTTCAACAGGGTGCCCGTATTACCGACCGCGTTATCGTGAACTTCCAGGGTCCAGACGCCGTTCGGATTCTCACCATTCAGTGTCGACAACAATCCCTGGGGAGAGAACGAACCGATGAATGGAGACGATCCCAGGTCGATCGAGAAATTCGCCTGGTCGTCCAGCGTGGTATTGACGAAGTTTTGTGTGTTCCCGCCCACATTGTTGAACAACAGCACTCGAGTGCCATTCGGGCTTACCAGAAACACGCCGAAATCGCTGTTCCGAGTATCCGCAATGGAGAGATTGACGTTCAGGTCGGTGATCGGACCAATCACATTGCTGACGGTCAAGGTCGAGGAAATCTGACTGTTGTCTGGAATCGGTGTCGTGCTGGCATCCGTCACCGACGTCCCTTGTGAGGTTGTCGTCGTGAGAGACCAGCTCTTCAAAGTCCCGGTTTGGCCAGTCGCATTGTCGTGAACTTCCAGGGTCCAGACGCCGTTCGGATCCTGGCTGTTGAATGCAGACAACGTTCCTTGTGGCGAGAATGTTCCGGTAAACGGAGCTGCGCCGAGATCGATGGCGGTGTTGGCCTGACTGTCGAACGTGGTGCTGGTGAAGTTTTGTCCCACGCCTCCCACGTTATTAAACAACTGGACGCGAGTTCCTTGCGGGCTCACCAAAAAGACCGATAGATCGCTGTCTCGAGTATGGTCGATCGACAGCGTTACATTCAAATCAGTGAGATTTCCAACCACGTTGGCGATGGTCAATGTCGAGGAAACCTGGCCGTTATCCGGAATCGCCACGGTCGCTGTATGGGGGACCGTCGTGATGTCATTATCGAGCATGCCGTCATTGTTGTTATCGAGGAAAATGGTCCAGTTGGGCAGCGGTCCTTCGCCCGCGTCCAATATCCCGTTCCCATTGATGTCGTTGTACTTGGTCCCTTCAATGGTGGCCAGCGGAACGGTGACGGCAATGTCATCGACGTACCAGCCTTCGCGCTGAATCGTCGCATCAGATTGCATCGTGAAGGCCAGGCGGATCTTTTGGCCAGCGAATGCACTCAGGTCCAAAGTGATCTTCTGGAAGCCGCCGGTGGAGTCAGGCAGGTTGGCGCTCGGACCGTTGTTCGTGGCGATGAGCGTGGTCCCCGACGATGTAATCACGCTGACCGTTGCGGAATCGAAGAAGTCTTCCACGTCCAGGAACGTATTGAAATTCAGCAGGATCGGGCCTGCGTAGTTCGTCAGGTCGATTTGCGATGTGGTCAGGGTCCCGTTGGAATTGGGAACGTACGAGCCACCACCGTTGGCCCCTTCACCCGCTCCGAAGTAGAAGCTGTCGTCAGAACTGTGTCCCAGATCGAAGCCGCGACCGGTCGACAGGTGCCACAGGTCCACCGTGCCCGAGTTCGTGGTACCCTCGGTGCTGGGTGTTCCATCCGAGTTGCTGAAATCGAACCTCGTAATGTCATTGAAAACGAAGAACGTGGCCGTATCAGTGACCGTCGCCGAATTACCCGTGCCGTCATTCTGATCGACGTAGGAGACCGAAATACCCGACGACCGTGGAACTTCCAGCAGACCGTTACTGATAGTAAAACCCGATGTCTCCGAGTTCTTACTGATGATCGAACCGATGAAGATGCCACCATTGCGGACTTCCGTCAGGTGGACGGTTTCAATGTCGCCGGCACTCGACCGCACCACCAGATCCTGGCCGCCAGTTCCCGCCAGGTCAATGTCCTTCAAGGTGATGGTGACGGTATCGCCGACCGAGTAATTGGCTTGATCAAAGGTGAGCTCACCTTTGGGGGTCGATGGTACATCAAATGCTGCCGTCACGACCGTGCTGTTCCCACTGCCGCCATCGTCTGCACTGAATCCCATTCCGCGGCGAGCGAACGCCTGCCAGATCTCATATTGATCGACACCGCCATACAACAATTTGTCAGCCGCCAGAATGGCGTCGCGACCATCCAGGAACGATGGATTCGCCGGCTGGATCTTCAAAGCTTCCATCACCAGTGACAGCGCCTTCTCATTGCCGCCGGTCCCGGTGTACAAGTCGGAATCATACCCGTCCTTGTTGATCAGCAACCAGTTCATATCCCACAGCGCGGACGTCCAGATTTCACCTGCGGCGTGCGGATCGTAACCAAAAGGAGAGTTGACGATAGTGTTATAGTCATCGTACGTGTGCGGATCGATTACCAGGTCGTAACTGTAGGGATAGGCGCGAATGCCGGCTCCCGTAGTTGGTTCTCCGATGACATAGGTCCCGAGCGTGTAACCGCCATTCTGCTGATCGCTGGGACGCTGCGTAAACATTAATGCCCAAAAGTCGCCCCAGCCTTCTCCCATGCCACCACTTTGGAGTGCATTGAGGGCATTCGAGTTGGCGGCGCCTCCGGTCAATCGATTGGAAACCCCGTGGCCGAATTCATGGACAATGATCTGATTGTCCAGATCACCATCGCGTTGGATGGGGGTGATATCCCAAAGAAACATTTGCATGCGGCCGCTGAAACCATCAGGCGGCGTCGAAAAATTGGCATTATCAGTCGTGATACCGTCCTGGGCATCGGCCATAACCTGGTCGTTACCAATGCCTCCCAGGCCGTAGTTATTCACCTGGAAGTTGCCCGAGGCCGCGTCGAATCCGTAGCGGGCATGAATATCGTGCAGAAGGTTGTTGGTATAGAAGAGTTGAGCTGTGGCTGCGGCGGTGTAGGTGGTCGGATCTAACGTGAAGTCGATCGGGAAGTCAAAATCCAACGATTGTCCACCACTCGGACGAGCGCCACCGATGTTGTCGGCGTTGATATCTTCCTGAGCAAAGACGTTGTTGCCGCGAGTATCGGTGAAATCGGCCCCGTTAACGCCGTTGATATCATGCCAGCCGAAAGGGGAAGAATAAGCATCTTCAGGGCTCGACTCAACTTGACGAACGCCGTCATCGGGAGTGCTCACCGGGAGCGGATAGACGTTGTAGGATCCTGTCCCGGCGTTGCTGGTGGGCGTACTGGTGGCAAAGCTGGAGAGATCTGTCAGACCGTTCGCAGTGGCCCCCATATTGGACACCGGACCGCCAGAACCCGTGCCACCAGAACCCGTGCCACCTGAACCCGCAGCATCGTTGTCGTAATGCGTCCAGTTGGTGTAGTTGACTTCCTGGCCCGTCAGACCGTCGATGTTGATGTCGAACCAGTCGGGGGTCTCAGGATTGGGAGAT
>JAQGHS010000392.1 GCA_028291605.1 Planctomycetaceae bacterium
GTCACCAATCTCGAAGAACTGGTTCGTATCCGGACCGGCGAAACGGGCGAAATCGCGATCTAGTCTGCCGTTCATTTATGAGGATCCTTCGCGATCATTGGGGATCACGAAGGTTGCTAAAGGGGGAGAGTTCATCGGTGCCGGCGTGTCCCGGCTGAGTCGGTTATTTCCGGCTTGGCACATGGGGTGGCGCCTGATCCTGCTTGTCTCCCCCCAAGCGGCCGTCTGCGACAGTGTGGTAACTACTTCATTTCTACTGGCAAAACCGTGATCGCCGTGTGACAGTGCTGCGTCGGCACTTTCATCTCTGGACCGGTGATGGTTATGGCCGAGCGCTCATACGAGAGTCTGTCATGAAAAAAATTGAAGCCATCATCCGACACTACAAGCTGGAAGACGTCAAAAACGCGTTGACCGCCGCTGGAGTGCAGGGAATGACCGTCAGCGAAGTCCGTGGATTTGGACGTCAACGCGGGCACAAGGAAATGTACCGCGGTGCTGAGTACACCGTCGACTTCCTGCCCAAGGTGAAGATGGAACTGGTCGTCGCCGACGACATTCTGCAGACCGCGATCGACACGATTATCAAAGTGGCACGCACCGGTCAGGTCGGCGATGGCAAGATCTTCGTGACGCAGTTGGCAGATGTGATTCGTATTCGGACGGGCGAAGCGGGCAGCGAAGCGATCTGATGTCGGCGGAGCAATCCAGTCCGGCACTCAAAGAGGCGTTCGCGCTCGTGTTTCGTACCTGATAAGAGAGACGGACAGAAGTGTCTGTCTTACGCGGGGATCGTGGCGTCAATGTCATGCTTGACGAACGAGTCAATCGGGCCATACTGCAACGATTTTTGTTGGCCGTCGCACCTGGATGTGCGACTCGCACGTGAGTCCCAATTATGACTGTTGTGCCGCTGGGCTCGATGAGTCCTCTGGAGCGTATCGCCGCGAACCGAGCGCGGGTCAGCGACATGCGCGAGCAGGTGCAGCGTCGTTTTCGAGAAGGTGCTGACGGAATCAGTCTGCTGGCGACACTGTCCGAATCGGCAGACAAGCTGATTGTCGATTTGCTAGAGGAAGCTCTCGCTCCCTTTTCGCCCGAGTTGCGCGCCACCGTCGAGAAACGTCTGGTGGTATTGGCGGTGGGTGGGTCGGGACGCGGTGAAATGTGCCCCTATTCTGACGTGGATCTGCTGTTCCTCTATCGGACCGATCCACAAACGAACGAGATCATTCAGCAGGTCACGTCGCAAGTCGTGCGCGATTTGTGGGATGCCTGGGTAAAACTGGGACACAGCGTCCGTACTTTTCACGACGCACTGACGATGGCCAAGACGGATCTGCAATTTGCGACATCGCTGATTGAAATCCGCCCCCTCTGGGGTAATCAGGAACTCGGTGAAACGCTGCACCGAAAGTTCTATAAGAACGTCATCCGCCTGCGTCAGGCCGTATTTATCGATGAGTGCGTCGCCTCCCGGCAGGCCGAGTTTCAGGAGGGAGAAGCTACGGTCCAGCAGTTGCAGCCCGACGTCAAAAAGTCGGCGGGTGGGTTGCGAGACATCCAACTGCTCAAATGGATCGGCTATGCCCGTCGTCAAACGGCAGATCTGGGCATGCTGAAGCGTCTGGGCGTGTTGAATCGTGACGAACATCACGACTTACAGCAGGCCCATGAATTCCTGTCTCGCGTCCGTATCGATCTGCACTTCGCCGCGGGACGGCCGCAGGATGTGCTCTCGCGGGATGAACAGGCCCGGATCGCCCAGGAACGTGGATTTCTGGAACTGGATGGGAAACACCCCGCCGTCCAGTTTATGCAGCAATACTTCCATCATACGGCAAATGTCGCCCGGATCGTGAAGCGGTTCATCACCCTGCAGCGCCCCCGGTCGATTACCTCGCGATTGCTGAAGTTTGTGATGCGGCACCGTGCGAACGATGTCTTCCTCGTTGGGTTGGATGAAATCGACGTTCAGTCGAGCTATCGTACGACGCTGAGCGGCAGCCTGGAACAGATTCTGAGGCTCTACGAACTGGCCAGTCTCTATCGAGTGGGAATCGCCCCCGAACTCGCCGAGACTGTCGCTTTGGCGACTCCGAAGTTGTCGAATCTCTGTTCTGTTGAAGAGGCCGCCTTAACTCGCTCGATTTTTCAGCGCGGTCCCGCCTTGGGAAAGATCCTGCGGAGCATGTACGAAACCGGGGTGCTGGAACGCGCGATTCCCGAGTTCAGCCGTACGCGGTCTCTGTTGCAGTTCAATCAGTATCACCACTACACCGTCGACGAGCATACGCTGCGGGCGGTGGAAGCGGTCACGGGGTTTGAGAATGATCCCGGGTCTTTGGGTGAAGCCTATCGTGCCATTAACAGCAAGGAAGTCCTCCACTTAGCTGTGTTATTGCACGATGTGGGCAAGGGTGGAACTGAGGACCACAGCACTCTGGGAAAGGAAATTGCCGGCAATGTGGCAGAACGCCTGGGGCTGACGAGCCATCAGCGTGAAATCCTGATGCTTCTGGTCCAGAAACATCTCACCATGCCGGATCTCGCCCTGCGCCGAAACCTGACGGACCCGGAAGTCTATCTGCCATTCAGCCGCGATGTCGGTAGCGCTGAAGTCCTGCGAATGTTGTACGTGCTAAGTGCCGCGGACATGATTGCGGTGGGGCCTGAGACCTGGACATCATGGAAGGCCGGGCTGCTGGGGGATCTTTATCGACGAGTGCTGGAAGTGCTGAGCGGCCAGTCAGTACACCTGCATGAGCAGGAATTGCTGCGACGCAAACGCGATGCGGTGCAACTGGAATTGGCCGTTGCCGTTCAAGCTGGCCAATTCACCGCCGAGTGGATTGAGTCCACTTTCGATACCCTGCCGCGGCAGTATATCGTCGATACTTCTCCCGTGGAACTGGCCGTCGTCCTGGGTTTGATTCAGAATCTGCAGGACGATACGGTGCATGTGCGATCGGCATTTGATGCGGACACGCGGATCGTCGAATACCGGGTCATTGCCCGGGATCGAATTGGATCAGGCTGCTTCAGCAAAATGGCCGGAACGCTGGCCGCCAAGCGGCTGGATATCTTGTCGGCCCAGATTGCGACCACGACGGAAGGCGTCATTCTTGACAGTTTCCGCGTTATCGATCACGACTATTTTGGGGCGGTGCCCGAGTCGCGAATGCAGGAAGTCGGGGCCGCGATTCAGGGCGTTTTACTGGGGCGTAACACGGTTGCCGAATTGTTTGCGACCAATACCCGCCATCAATTCGCGGCGCCGATGGTCGTGAAAATGCCGACGCGGGTCGTGATCGACAATGACTCGTCCGACAAGTGCAGTGTGATTGACGTATTTGCCGATGACCGCACGGGCTTGCTGTACGTCATCACCAAGACACTGCTCGATCTGGATTTGTCAGTGAGCGTCGCGAAGATCGCCACGCACATTGATCAGGTGCTGGACGTCTTTTACGTGACAGACTCGAACGGGAAGAAGATCCAACAGGGCCAGCGTCTCTTAACCATCCGCGACACGCTGCAGAAACGGATCGAATCTTTTGAAGCCACTGGGATTCTGGATGATTCTCGGGTCCCTTTGACGATTTGAGTGCGTAGCACTGCTGTAGCCTGACTCTCCGAGTCGGGTTCTTCGTGGCGAGCGTTGGGCGTAAGCCCAATGGTTGTCAGCGACGTTCGATATTCTTACGTGAAGTTGCATAACAAGATAAGTCGGTGAGCCGGGCGGCGTAAGCCCCCGGATTCTTTTTCTAGCACAGGATTACCAGTGAATAAGAATCCGGGGGCTTACGCCACCCGGCTCACCTGAAGAGTTATTTCTGTGCACCTACCAATGGGAATTGGTTACGGGGTCACCGACACCCGCAAGCGATCGCGAAACTGCTCGGAAACTTCTTGAGGGTGTGCGGCACCACAGAGCGCTCCGCTGATCGCCACGCAACGGGCTCCGGCTGCCACAACTTGATCGATATTTTCGAGATTGATTCCACCGATTGCGTAGGCGGGCAGGCCGATCTCAGCAGCCACTTGACGGACAAAGTCCACGCCCGCAAACTGAGTGAACTGCTTAGTGGATGTGACAAACACTGGCCCGACGCCAATATAGTCCGCGCCGTCGAGCACCGCTTGTCGAGCCTGCTCGATGGTATGCGTCGAGACCCCCACCAGTTTGTCCGGTCCCACAATCCGTCGAGCATCTTTGACGCTCAATTCTTCCTGGCCCACATGCACTCCGTCGGCCTCGGTCAGTACGGCGAGATCGGGCCGGTCATTCATGATAAACAGCGCGCCGGCCTCGCGGGTCCATTCCCGGACCCGTCGTCCTTGGGCGACCAGTTCTCGATCCCCTAACCGCTTCTCTCGCAGCTGGACAATCCCCACTCCTCCTTGCAGGGCGCCTCGCACTGCCGGACCCGAGCCGTGGTGGCAGAGATCCTCGGTGACCAGCATGTAGAGCTCGCGCCCCGTCAATCGCTGCCGCGAGAAATGCGTCTGCAGCACCGCCTTTTCGAGGGTATAAATCTCATAACGCAACTGGCCGATCTGCTGTCCCAGGTCGGGTGACAGGATCTTGCTGAATTCCTCCAGTGTCCGGGCCGCCTCTTCGACCCGTTTGAAGTTGGCTTGAACGACCGCGCTGACTGATTCCCGTTTGGTCTCGGTCAGCGTGCGAATCTGGGTCCCGACATCCTGTTCGGTTTCGCGCGCCGCTAACAGTTGATGCGGAGCGATACTGCGCAGGGCGTGGGACAGTTGATGCCGCCAGTTCTTCAATCGCGAGGAGAGATGTGCATCATCCAGAATGAATCGCACATAGTCTTCCAGAACTCGCAGACCTTCCCGCGCCCGGTTGGCCGCCGCGTCAAGGATTCGCAGCGTATCGTGGTTCTCGACTTCGTGGCCTTCGCGATAGTGCAGGGTGAAGTCCCCATCGACATCAAAGGGCAGGGGGGCGAGTCCCACCAGTTTTTGCGACAGATATTCCAATGTCAGACCATACCGGCGCAGTTCAATGGCCAAGGTAGGCTCGGCCGCGATCAGCCCATACAGCAGGTGCTCAGTACCGATTTCGCGGTCTTCCAGTTCCGATCCCAGTTGGTCGCGCACTTGACGGAAGAGATCGCGGACGAGTGGCTGCCGTCCGATGTCTGGTGAGAGTCCGTGCGTGGAATCAATCTGCGTTTCAGACACAGCAGCGACAAGATTCGGATCGAAGCCCCCTTCGGGCGGGGCGAACAAAGGAGCCAAGGTCTCGGCTGTCAGTCCACAGCGAGCTAGCAACTCACCGGCACGCGTTTCCTGCAGGATCATCGCCCAGAGGATCTGCCCCGCTTGCACGTCGGTCTCGCCCGCCTCATGAGCAAGGCGGGCGGCGAGTTCCAGAGTTCGAATGGCTCCGGCAGTGAGCGAAAGATGCATGGGTATGAAAGTCGTTGTTCGCTCCGCGAACGAAACGCGTTCGCAGTAGCCGGGTGGAATTAGAGCTTACGGTTGATGGCAGTACAGCGTCGCTACTGCGAATGCGTTTCGATCGCGGAGCGATCAACGACTTTCATTGCGTTTGCAGCACGTAGGAATGAACGGGGCTCGCCAGGTCATGTGCGTCCAGGATCGTGAGGAAGTACATGCCGTCCTTCAGGATCGCGAACTCCAAGACAGGATCCGACACTTCCAGACCGTCGTCGATTTCCGCCAGCAGTTGACCATCAGAGTTGTGCAGCAGCAGGAAAGGATCAAGCGGACTGCCAAACCGGACCGCTTGGGCTTCGACTCGAATCTTTTGCCCGGCCTTACAGGCAAAACGGAAGACATCCGTCTTCTGGCCTGGTGACAGGATGCCGGTGATTGTCTGGCCGAGTGTAATGTCCTGAGCTCCTGCAAAACCGTCGTTCGGTTCTTTCTCAGCCACCGTCTTGGTTTCATCAAGAATCAAGATCTGCTTCGCTTCGCTTTGTCCGTTTGGTCCTACGACGATGAACGGGGTGGCCCGCAAGGGTGCTCCGGGGGGCAGCGTGATTTCGACTTCGATCTGTGTGTTGCCGACCTTTTCGATGGGCACCTTGTCCGCTCCGGGCGCGGCGCCCTTCGACTTGATCTTAATCACAGGAGCTGGCTTCAGATCGGGAAACCGGATTTCGGTGACATCGGACAGATTCAAGCCGCGGATGATCACGGTGGTCGTGGCTTCGCGTACCAGTCCAAACGGTGCCACGACTTTGACCTGAGGCGGCTCCTTCTTCGCCTCAGCCTTGTCTTGAGCGAGTGATCGCGCTGCCAGTCCGAGCAACGGAATGAATGTCAGGGACATCATGGCCGCGATGCGCGCGCCCCGGGATTTCGAGAACGAATGGTCCGTCATGATCTTCGAGCCTTTCCATAAGGCAGCCAGGCTGCAGGAAGAAACTCTGAGAACACGGTTGTGTGGCATTATCCCATCCGTCGGGACGTCGTTCTCAGGGCCCGAGTTCATTATACAAACAAATCACCGATCGGTTCACCTTCATCAAGAACCTGGATCGGCCGACCGTCCGGAGCGGGCAGGAACTTGTGCCCGTCAATCCCCAAGCTGTCGAAAATCGTATAGGCGACGTCTGCGGGCCGGACAGCGCGGGCTGTGACGTAGGCCCCTTCTTTGTCCGTCGAACCGAGCACGTGGCCCCGTTTGACACCCGCCCCGGCCCATAGCATCGATGCGGCGGGGCCCCAGTGGTCTCGGCCGATGTCTTTGTTGATCTTCGGACCGCGGCCAAACTCACCCATCGCTACGACGAGCGTGTCTTCCAGCAGGCCACGCTCATCCATGTCCTTAATGAGGGCCGAGAAACCGGTGTCGAACTCGGGCAGCTTCTTGTCCAGGCTTTCGAAAATCTTGGCGTGATGATCCCAACCGCCATAATTCACGGTAACGAAGCGGACTCCCTTCTCGACCAGGCGACGGGCCAACAGACAACTCTGTCCGAAAGTGTGGCGGCCGTAGGTATCGCGTAAAGCGTCCGTTTCCTGATTGATGTTGAATGCCGCTTGGGCTTCCGGCGAAAGAATCATCGTGGCCGCACGCTGTTGGAATTCGTTGTAGGTATTGATCTGGTCGTTGCCCTTCACACGCGTCGAGAGATCGTCCAACGCGTGAAGTAACGTTTGCCGTCGGGCAGCCCCGTTGGCCATCGACTGATTCACGGTCAGATCACGGACTTCGAAGTTCTTGTCGTTGGGGTCACCGGCTTTGAACGATTCGTAGCGCCCTCCGAGATAAGCGCTCTTACCCAGCTCCCAGGTAAACGAAGGATTCCGCGGCACGGCGACATAGGGCGGCAGGCTGCCCTTAAAACCGCTCTCATGCGCGACCACGGCACCAATCGCCGGGAAGTCACCAAATGCCGAGCCAAACCGGCCCGACATCACCCAATTCGTCGCAGTCTCGTGATGGTCGTTGTTGTGGGCTCCTGAGCGGATCAGGGTCAGTTTATTCATGCATTGCGACATCTTCGGCAGCAATTCGCCGACATCCAGGCCGGGGACATTGCTGCTGATCGGCTGGTATTTGCCGCGAATTTCGGCCGGGGCATTGGGCTTCAGGTCGAAGCTGTCATGGTGCGACATTCCGCCACCCAGGTAGACCAGGATGACCGACTTGGCCTTCGCTTTGGTGCCACTAGCCGCTTGGGCTTCATGCGACAGCAGATGAGGCAACGACAACCCGAGCGGAGTGATAGCACCCAGGCGGAGCATGTTGCGGCGAGAGAACGAGATATCGAGCATAGGGTCCCTAACGGGGAAGTTTTTTGATTTCGTTTTGATCTCAAAATACATTGCGCTGGTGAGCCGGGCGGCGTAAGCCCCCGGATTCCGTGGCCGACGCTGCTAGCGTCAGCGCAATCATCCATTGTCTGAGACGAAGAATCCGGGGGCTTACGCCGCCCGGCTCACCTAAATCTCGTCTTCAACGCGATTTCGAATGTCTTCGGTCGATATCAACCCGGCAACACGTCTCGAATCGCGTGCTCGGTCGCTGACAGCAGCCTTTGCAGGACGGCTTGGGGCATCGCCGGCGCCGGCATCACGACGAGTACGTCTCCCACCGGTCGGATGAGTACGTCCTGTTGCATCGCTGCCAGAGTGATCTGATGACCAATCCGTGAATCGGCTGGGAATGGGGACTGTCGATCTCGATCCAGCACGAGTTCTAACGCCAGGATCACGCCACACTGTCGGATGTCGCCCACATGGGGATGGTCCCGGAAGTGTTCGGCCCAATCCTGCATGATTCGCTGGTTGAGAGCGACATTTTCGAGAACCCGGTTCGAATCCAGCAGGCGGCACGACGCCAGGGCCACCGCACAGCCCAGTTGATTGCCCGTATAAGTATGGCCGTGATAGAACGTCTTCCCGGCACTGGGGACGTCCAAAAACGCGTTGTAGATCTCGTCAGTGGCCAATGTCGCGGCGAGCGGCAGGTAGCCTCCCGTTAAGCCCTTGGCGATACACAACAAGTCGGGAACGACAGACTCCTGCTCGCACGCAAACAGCGTTCCGGTACGGCCAAAACCAACAAATACCTCGTCGGCAATCAGCGGGATGCCATAGCGTGATGTGAGTTCTCGGACCCGTTTCAAATATCCGTGGGGATGAGTCAACATCCCCGCGGCACCTTGGACCAGCGGTTCGATCACGAAGCCCGCAATCCGATCGTGATGTTCTTCCAGCGAGCGTTCCAGGGTCTCGTCGCAATGCTGCAGGTATTGCTCGCGAGACATACCCGGTGGCAGACGATACGCGCCTGGAGTGGGGACCTTGAGGGACGGAAACAGCAGGCTGCCGAAGATGCGATGAAAGGCGGCAATCCCCCCCAGACTGACCGCGCCAACCGTGTCACCGTGATAGGCATCGCCCAGACTCACGAACAGATTCTTCTGCTGGGGATCGGCTCCGCGGTGGGCGTGATATTGGAAGGCCATCTTCAATGCGGCCTCAACGGCGGTTGCGCCGTCGTCGGAATAGAAGACGTGATTCAAACCGGACGGGGCTCGAGAGACAAGCTCTCTGGCCAGTTCCGCCGAAGGACCATTGGCCAGTCCCAGCAGCGTGCTGTGCGAGATCCGGTCGATCTGATCTTTTAACGCCTGGTCCAGTTCGGGGACGCGGTGCCCGTGGACATTGCACCACAGCGAAGACGTGCCATCCAGGTAGCGTCGGCCGTCGCTGTCAATCAGATCAAAGCCGTCGCCCGCGACGATGATCGGAGTCGCTTCGTCGGCGTACTCCAGCATCGGCGTAAACGGGTGCCAGACATGGGCCAGGTCCCAGTGACGAAGTTCAGCAGTCGTGGGCATTGAGCAGTTCGATATCGTGAAAAAATGCTGACATTGGTGATGGTTCTGTCCGTTGTGTAGCGGCCCGTCAGCGTGCGATCAATGGGCTGGTCGAAAATTTGCCCCCGAATCGGAGTGCCATTTTCACAACTGTCGCGTTCGTCAAGGGTTGAATTATCGGGAAAGTGTCGGCCATCGGCGGCAATGGAAGCCGTTTCCCGTCCGGCATTTGGACAGGGCACTCCCCTTGTCAAAGTCCAAGTCATCACGTCACAATGGCATATGGCGCAATTCACTGTTTCAATGTCTCTCGTCGCTCCTTCCCGGGCCAAGAGACAGCTTGAATGATATTCAGAGATACATGGTCCTGCTGACAAACGATCCAATTGACTACACCGCACTGACTGAGAGCGTACGTTCGCCTGCGGCCGGTGCCGCGGTTCTGTTTCTGGGCACTGTCCGGGAAATGACGGCCGGGCGTCAGACGATGGCGCTCGACTACGAAGCCTATCCCGAAATGGCCCAGGCGAAGATGGCCGAATTGGAAGCGACGGCCCGCCAGCGCTGGCCGGTGATCGAAATCGGTATCATTCACCGTCTCGGGCATTTGGAACTCGGAGATATCAGCGTGGCAATTGCGGTCAGTACTCCGCATCGTCAGCAGGCTTTTGAGGCTGGAAAATTTCTGATCGACGAATTCAAACTCGTCGTGCCGATCTGGAAAAAAGAAAACTGGAGCGATGGCTCGACCGAATGGGTGCATCCCGGCAATCCGCAAATGGTGAAATCATCCCCTGCCACGGGAACTTGAGTGGCAATCGAACGTAGCCACGTTCGCCAGAACGTGGGGGGATGAGCTTGGATTCCCACGCTCTGGCGAGCGTGGCTACGACGCAAAAAGTACTAGAGCTTAAGAGTAATCTGGGTGTTACGCCCCGAACGGCAAAACTTCATGGCAGAACAACTCATCGACCGGTTCGGCCGGGTTCATACGAACCTGCGAATCAGTGTCACCGATCGCTGCAACATTCGCTGCTTCTACTGCATGCCAGCGGAGAATGTGCAGTTCATGGATCGCAAAGATCTCCTCACGTTCGAAGAGATGGAACGGTTTGTCCGGATCGCGGTGCCGCTGGGGCTCACCAAAATCCGCCTGACGGGCGGTGAACCGTTGGTGCGCCACGATCTGCACATCCTGGTCAGAAAATTGGCCGCGATTCCGGAGATTCATGATATCGGGCTGACAACCAACGGCATCTTGCTCGCCGATCAGGCCCAGGATCTGTACGACGCCGGGCTGCGACGCATCAATGTCAGTCTCGATGCCTTGGACCCTGTGAAGTTTAAAGAAATCACGCGTCGCGAAGGGTATGAAAAGGTCTTAGAGGGGATCAAGGCCGCGCAACGGGTGGGCTTCGAACCGGTGAAAGTCAACGCGGTTTCCGTGCGTGGGATGACCGAAGACGAAATCGTGAAGTTCGGCCACTTTGCTCGTGAAACGGGTGTCGAGATCCGGTTCATCGAGTTCATGCCGTTGGATGCCGACAATGCCTGGGAGCGGGAGAAGGTCCTGTTCGCTCACGAGATCCTGGAAAAGCTGGCGACCGAAATCATGCCGCTGGTTCCCTGCCCGAATCAGAACCCGCATGCTCCGGCGACAGAATTTCAGTTCGAGGACGGAGTCGGCAAGATCGGGATCATCGCCTCGATCAGCCAGCCCTTCTGCATGAGCTGTGATCGCTTCCGGATTACGGCCGACGGCAAGCTCCGCAATTGCCTGTTCAGCCTGGAGGAAACCGATGTCCGTGGAATGCTGCGTGGCGGAGCGAGCGAGGCAGAGATCGCGGATGCTATCCGGGAAAGCATCGCGTCCAAAAAAGAAGGCCACGAGATCAACACGGCACGCTTCATTCAGCCCGATCGGCCGATGTACTCAATTGGTGGCTGACGCGAAGTTCTGATCGCCGACGGAATGCTACGAAGATTTTTAGCCACGGATTGACACGGATGAAACACGGATTGGATCAACGTGTGTTGGAGTCTGATTCGAAAGTGAAGCCAACCGTTATTGATCAAGACGGCCACACTTCTTCAGTCTTTTCCGTGTTTCATCTGTGTCAATCCGTGGCTAAAAATCTTCGTCCGTTCTAGCATCGCGATACTCTAAGCATAGTACGCTTCCGTCGGCAGCCCGGTTCGTCGCCGAACGAGTTCCGCGATTGCGTCCACCTCTTCATTGCTCAGAGACGCCACATAACTCTCGGCCGGCGTGCGCGAGACCGTGTAGACCTGAATCAGGCTTAGCCGGCCGCCCGTGACGAGGATCTCGTTCAACCGATCACAGTAAGCCTCTAACTCGGCAGGCGTTGGTGGTTCACCGTTGACCTTCATGAAGAGACTTTGAATCACCAGCGGCCGAACCTTTGCGGCGGCGGCGATGTTGTCCAGGATCTGCTGGAACGGGATCTTGGTGCGATCGATCAGGTGATAATAGTCAGCAGTACCCGCGTCGAGCTTCGCCCAGATCTCGCCCTGGTGCTGATCGAGAATCGCCAGCCCGCGTTCGACAGCCGGCCGATGGAACATACTGGCATTGGTGATCAGCACCATCTTCGTGGAGTCGAGCTTCAAATCGTCCTTCAGTTGCGCGACCTGGGCAATGATCTCGTCAAAGTTGCGGTAGGTGGTAGGCTCGCCGTCGCCGGAGAACGCGATGTCGTTCAACCGCCGCAGAGGCTCGGGCACATTGCAGAACGGTTCGTCCGCATAGAGTTGACCGTTGGCCGCAATCTGCAGGAGATGACGCAATTCATCGAGCACTTGGTGCAGGTCGACGAAGTCCGTTTCGGCTTCACTCCGCCGATCGACCTGACAATAGATGCAATCGAAATTGCAGATCTTGTCGGGATTCAGATTCACCCCCAGCGAAA
>JAQGHS010000405.1 GCA_028291605.1 Planctomycetaceae bacterium
TCGACGAGCTTAATGGTAATTGCCAGCTTGTCCTCCAGCGAGAAATTAACTCCCTCACCCTGGCTGCCATCGCGCAGGGTCGTATCGTAGAGCTGGATCCGTGACATGCTGAAACACCTTACTGGCGTGTCGGAAAGATGCAAAGAACCTTACCGACAACTGGGACAAACAACGGGCCATGAAACGAAAAAACCCTCAGGCCGAAGCGACCTGAGGGTGGGCTGGATCGTATCTATTACGCCGGGCCTCAAGGTCGCGTGTGAGAGCTAATAATAATCGAAATACCCACCACTGTTCGGCGGCGAGCCACTGCGATCAAATTAGAGTCAACGACTGACATTGAATTACCCAGGAATTACAAACAATTATTCAACAGACAGGATTCTAAATCTGAATCGAACTCATGTCAAATCCAATTATCGCATTTTCCACGAGACGAAGTACAAGAATTCGCGAGAATTCTCGCTGGATGGCCGCGCCGGCCGTCGCGTTCATCACGCCCTACCGGGCAATGCCGCGAAGAATTCTTCGACGTCATGGGAGGTGAGGCTCCTGCCGAACCGCAAGCGTGTCCGTCCTACGTAAGGAGATCAAGTCAGCCGGGCAAACCCGCTATGCCGCACCGGACTGCCAAGCCGTGCTTGAACATTGCCGGCTTGAATCGCCTCGGCGACCTCCGGAAAGATTTTTGTTGCGGCGGCCAGGCAGGCGTCGACATGGCGTTCTTCGTGGGCCAGGCTAGGGTAGAAGCCGCTGCCAATCAAAAAGCCCTGATCCAGCATGCGCGAGGTGAACAGCGTACCGAGTGCCGCCGCTTCAGGATGCTCAAAGCCGAAGGTCATGATCGGCGCGTGACCCGCAGTTCGGATGGGCACACCATGAACTCGTCCGAGTTCCGTCCAACCGGCGCGGAAGCGGTTTCCAATGCGGTTGATGTGCCCGAGAACATCGACGCGCCCCATCTTGCGCACCGTGGCGAGCGCGGCGGCCGGACCGACCCCTTCGGTCCAATACGTGCTGGAAATAAACGAGTTTTGACAAGCTTCCATCACCTCGGCCCGGCCGATGATGGCGCCCATCGGATGACCGTTGCCAAGCGCTTTTGCGAACACCGCGAGGTCAGGGTTTATGCCGTACTTGAGGTGTGCCCCGCCATAAGCCAGCCGCCAGCCAACCGAGATCTCGTCCAGGACGAACACAGCACCGCATTCATTGCACAGTTCTCGGACGCCCTCCAGAAACCCCGGATCAGGATCAGTGGCCCGCGTGGGCTCCATCACGACTGCCGCCAGTTCTTTTCCATGCTCGCGAACGTGGCGCTTGAGTTCATCCAACTTGTTGTAGGTGAAGGGCAGCATCGTCCCCGCCAGCCCCGCGGGCACACCAGCCGGTTCGAGCCCCGGGAGCAGGTGACCGCGAAGCTGATCGCCGTTACCTGATGACTCGTGTTCATGCCGGGGCAGATTGGCTGCCAAGTACCAGTCTGACCAGCCGTGATATCCGCAGAACGCGATGCGGTCGCGTCCGGTCGCGGCACGAGCGATGCGGACCGCGGCCGCCATGGATTCGCCGCCTGTCCGGCAGAATCTCGCACGTTCAGCCCACGGATGCAGTTCAATCAACGCTTCGGCGAGCTCCACCTCTTCGACAGCGTTCAAGGTACACATCGAACCCAACTGGACCCGGCGGACGACGGCATCGGTCACATCCGGATCGGCGTATCCCAGCAGGCAGGAACCGATCCCTGATGTCGTCATATCGGTAAAACGCCGGCCATCGAGATCGATCACTTCGCAGCCGCGGGCTTCGCGGTAATAGGCGGGCCAGCGTTCGGGAGCATACATCTCCGGGCGCTTGCTGAGGAGTTGCGTCCCCCCTGGAATGATCTGGCGGGCACGGTCGTACGCGGCTTGCGTCTTGTTGGTCGTCGTGGTGGTGATGCCCAGCATTTCACGAGCATTTGTGGAGAAAATCCGCTCGACATCGTCGTCCCGCAGCCGCAGCGTGCGGCACGCCTGCTGGACCGCCAGTAGACACTCCAGGCCAATAAACTGAGGCTTCGCGAACCGCGACGCCTTCCAGTCCAGGGTATCTTCATAGAGCCATTGGAAGCCGTCGCCGATACTCACGCAACGGCCTTTGAATTCGCTCACCGGAAAATCGGCACCGTACAACAGGCGGCCCGTCCCGAACTCACGCAGAATCGCTTCCATCGGCGCTGCTTCACAGACGGCCGACGTGTCAAAGTAGACATTGTCGAGGCCCCGCAACGAGGCAATCCCTTCGACAGTGTGCCCACCGCAAAACCCGCGCGCTGCATGCGCGAGAATCAACTTCGCATTGGGGTAATCCAGGCAATGCTGGCGGATGTAAGACTGGTTGGAGGGATCGGCCAGGGCGCGCGCTTTGACCATATGCAACATGATCGACAGCCCGTACTTCTGAGACAGCTCCCAGGCCCATTCCGGAATGAAGGCTTCGGTGGGCGCTTCGAAAGTATCCACCTGATTGGCGAATACGTGGTACACCTTGAAGCCCACGAATCCGTCGGCGAGTAGTGTGGACTCCACTTGCGCGGCGTCATCCTGGGGGCGAATCATCATCAACGCCCGAGATCCCGGCAAACGTTTGACCTCGTCGGCGACGAAGCGGTTCGCTCCGACGACGTCCAGGTCCACCTTGGGTATGGTGAAAATCAGCCCCCCCGTTGGTCGGCGGTCGCCCATCCAGCGTTCCACGGCCCAGCAGTAAGCGGACCAGCCGATATTGCCGTTCGGGTCGATCAGCTCGCGTGGCATGGCTGCCGTCGCATCCTGCTCGCGATACAGGTGCAGGTGGGCGTCGAAGCTGTCGGGCGGGACGAAGGAACGCAGAAACTTGTCGAAGAAGCCCAGCGGAGTATCGGTGCTCACGGCGTTCCTCCCAGTAAATATCGTGCATGGAGCAAAGGATCAGAGTTGGAATCCAGATGGGTTGGGTTGCGAAATCCACCAAGTGGTCTGGCAGTCGTATCGTAATAGGTACGTATGACTTTCACAACGAGCCTGGTTTATTTGTCAGTGGGAATTTTTCAGGAAATCACATTTATTGCCGATTAATTGATTGACTGCCAGTTTCACGAGTGGTATACAGTGGATCGTACCATTTAGGGACCACTTGGCAGTATTCCCCACGCAGCGATTCTTGGGTGTGATTGAACTTATGAGTGTGACTCTGGAAAACTTGGAGCTGAATCCTGCCCTCGCCGAACCGGCACCGGTGAGCGATGAGGGATTTCACGGTCCGAAATACGAGCAGCTCAAGCAGCAGATTATTGAGCAGATCACAACGGGCCGGTTGAAGCCGGGCGATGCGTTGCCGACCGAACGCTGGTGGTCCGAACAAAACAAATTGGCTCGCAGCACCGTGCGTCAGGCGATGTCATCGCTCGAACGTGACGGTCTGATTCGCCGCTTGCAGGGAAAAGGCACTTTTGTGCATGAGCAGGCCCTGGAGCGTTTCAGCCAGGGTCTGGCGGTCTTCGCGCTGATGCTACCTGAAACACAGACCGGCTTTTATCCCTCCCTGCAACGCAATTTCGATGAGGCGGCAGTCGCCGTCCATCATCAGTTGCTGATCTGCAACACGGGCAACAATGTGGACCGGCAGGGAAATATCATCCTGCAACTGCTCGACAAGCAGGTTGCGGGAGTGGCGCTGGTCCCAGTCACTCAGGCTCCGACGCCGGCATATCAGGTCCGGCAGTTGCAGAAGGCCGGTATCCCGGTCGTGTTCTGCCATCGCCGGGTCGAAGGGATCAACGCACCGCTCCTGGCCATTCCGTTCCATGACATTGGGCGTTTTGTGGCTCGCAATCTGGTGGAACTCGGTCACCGACGTGTGGCGTTCTTTGCCCCTCATCGTACGGCGGGTTCAGTGGCCTACGAGGCAGGCTTGCGGGGAGGTTTGTCGGAAGGGCGAGCTCAGGTGCAGGATGGTTGCACGTTCTATGGATTCGACGGGATGGTCAATCCGGCGGAATACGAATCGGAAATTGCATCTGCCCTCGAGCACATGCTGGAGCGTGATGATCGTCCGACAGCGATTTTCGCCAGTTTCGATTCACTCGCCGAATTGATTTATCTGTTGCTTGAAAGATTTGGATTGCGGGTGCCGGATGATATTTCGATCGTGGGCTTGGGCGGGATTTCACGTTCCACTCCGATGATGCGGCGATTGACGTCGGCCACCGTGGATGAAGTTCAGATTGGTCGGCGAGCCGCCGAATTGCTGGATCGCATGCGGCGCGGTGAAATGCCGATCGACAGCAACGTGACGCACGTCGCGCCGATTGGCATGTCCGATGGGCAGACACTCGGACAGGCGCCGCAGATCGTACGAAGTTTGCAGATGGCGAGAAATGATTGACGAGGTGGGCGAGTTTTGTAGCCGCATTCGCCAGAATGCGGGTGCTTGCCTGGCGCGTTCCCGCATTCTGGCGAATGCGGCTACCTGAAGCAGAGGAAATTCGAAACGAACACCGTTGGTTGAAGTGAGGTCAGTCATCTGTAAGGAATCGTTGGGCAATGCACAATTTCGTCACGCTGAGTACAGTAGCTGTTGCTGGCATCGCTACCAAGTGGTGGGGTCGGCAATGTGCTGCGAAACAAGGCAGCGGTGATTGACGAAATGGCTGGCGTTGCGGACGCCTTATCGAAGCTGGAGCAGAATGTATGGCCGGTCCTTCTCGGTTTCCTGTCAAAGGCGTATTGCCGGTATTTCAGACCCCGTTTCATGATGATGAAACGGTCGACTTTGGCGTATTGCAACGCGAGATTGAATGGTTGTTTGAATGCGGTGTGGATGGCATCGTGATGGCGATGGTTTCAGAAGTGCTGAGACTCTCCACTGATGAGCGTGAACAGGTCGCGGCCAAGGTGTGCCAGTACGCCGAGGGGCATGGTGCGGCGGTGATCAGCGTCGGGGCCGAAAGTACTTATGTGGCGGAACGTCTCGCCCGACATGCAGAGGCCAATGGGGCCACGGCGGTGATGGCGATCCCCCCGATTGCCGTTGCGCTGGGTGAAGACGAATTACTGAAATACTACGAACGAATTGTCCGGTCCATTTCGATCCCGGTCGTCGTGCAGGACGCCAGCGGATACGTCGGACGGCCGATGTCGATCGAACTACAAGCGGGATTGTTGAAGACGTTTGGCGACCGAGTGTTGTTCAAGCCGGAGGCCTCACCCATTGGCCCCCGTTTGACGCAATTGCGGGAGGCAACTGGCGGACGGGCACGCGTCTTCGAGGGTTCAGGGGGCGCGGCTTTACTGGATAGTTATCACCGGGGTGTGATTGGCACGATGCCCGGTGCTGAAGTGATCAAGGCCATTGTGGCGTTGTGGAAGGCGTTGGAAAGCGGTGACGAAGCCCGTGCGTATCGGATCTCGCTGCCCATCGTGGCGCTGGTTGCCATCCAGTGCAATCTGGACGGTTACCTGGCAGTTGAGAAACACCTGCTGGTTCGGCAAGGGATATTTAAAAGCACCAAAACTCGAGGGCCGGTCGGTTTCTTTCTCGATGCAGAAACACGCCGCGCCGTCGATCGTTTGTACGACATGTTGATGCACGAAGTGGACACTCCTGCTGTTGATTCCAAATCGACCAAGTGA
>JAQGHS010000419.1 GCA_028291605.1 Planctomycetaceae bacterium
GCCACTGGGAAGAGTCACCACAGGGGGATCTGAATCGGTGATGAATTCGACTTGTTTGGTTTTGATCCCCGAATTTTCGGCCGGGCCGTCGGTCAAATTGAAGTGGATCGTCCGCGTTCCAGACTGGGGTTTGCCGCTCGTGTTGTAGAAGGTGATGGCTTGCAGCAGGGCGCCGATGGATTCCTGGTTGGCGAAGCTGGTCAGATTGATGACCAGCGGACCCCCATCCAGGCCGCTGGCGATCGTGCCAATAATGTTCAATGGCGAACCATAGACGATGTATTGGGAGACCAGGCTGATCTTACCGTCCCCTGTCCCTTCGACCAGGATTCCCAGGCGATCGTTGTCATCGGGGGTACCAGACGAGGTGACCGTGACCACCAGCAGGCCGCCGCGATAGTCCGTCGTGGTGAGGTCCTCGTCATAAACCGAGGCTTCCGGATCGATGGCCTCTGGGGTGCCGTTCTTGCGATAAACCGGGGGTGAATCAGGCAGCGTGATGATCAACGGCTCGTTGACGTTGGTGACATTGACGGTGATCGTGGCTACTGACGATGCACCCGCGATGTCGGTCACTGTCACCTGCAGGACAATCTGCTGCAACACTTCAAAATTCAGGACGGAGCTGTTGGCGACTCGCAGTTCGCCGTTGGACGGATCAATCGAGAAGGCGCCGTTCAGGTTGCCGCTGGCGATGCCATACGTGAGGACGTCGGTCGTGGGGCCGGGTATGACATCGGGGTCAGTCGCGGTCACAGTTCCAACCACAGTTCCGTTCGGCAAGTTCTCCGAAATCGACAATGTCGCATCCGCAGCAACTGGCGGGCTGTTCGTCGGATTCACTGTAATTAATACGGTGGCGCCGGGGCTGTTGAATGAACCGTCGTCAACTTGGAATGTAAAATTATCTGAGCCGATGTAGTTTGTGTCCGGGGTATATGTGTAGGCGCCCGTCAGCGAATTGGTCAGATTGAGGATGCCATGTAACGGAAGCGTCAAAATGGTGAAATTCAGTGACGCCCCAGCATCAGGATCAGAACCATTTAACTGGTCGCTGATCGCGGTATTCACGTGCGTCAATAGC
Source organism: Planctomycetaceae bacterium (assembly GCA_028291605.1). Taxonomy (GTDB): domain Bacteria; phylum Planctomycetota; class Planctomycetia; order Planctomycetales; family Planctomycetaceae; genus JAKFVC01. The sequence continues at coordinate 1,085 of JAQGHS010000419.1, forward strand.
GTACCATCAATTGCCAGGGGTGGTTCATTGGCATCGGTGACGGTGATCGTCAGATTCCTGCTGGTCGCAAGATTGGGGGTGCCATTATCTGTCACCGTGACCGTGATCTCATAAAGATTGTCCCCGTTCTGATCGGTGGCCGCTTCGAAATCGGGACTGCTGCGGAAACGGAGTTCGCCAAGATTACTGAGGCTGAACCGTGCTGCGTCCGCACCCGACAGGCTGTAAATCAGCGATTGTGCTGGCAGATCCGCATCGGTGGCAGATACAGCCAGCACGATTGAGGATGCGGGAGTATTCTCCGCGAAGTTGACAGCAATCGGCGGATTAAAAGCGGGGCGATTGTCATTTTCCGGCAGCACGGTAACTGCGATCGTCTGCGACTGGCTGCCACCATTACCATCACTGACGAGCACCGAAAGCTGATAGACGTTATTCTGGTCTAAATCGGCCGGGGCTTCGAAGTCGGGAGGGGCCAGGAAGTGAATCTCGCCCGTACTGCTATCAATACTGAATTGCGCGGCATCGGCGCCCGATAGGATGTAAGTCAGCGACTGCAGGGGCAGATCGGCATCTGAGGCATTTACATCCAACACGACTGTTGAAGCCGAAGTGTTCTCGGCGAAATTGGCTGTTGAGGACGACGTAATGACCGGTAAATTGTCATTCAGCGGCTGAACGGTGATTGTGACATTCTGAGACGAGCTTTGTAGATCCGGCTGGATCGCGAGGACCGTGATTTCGTAGACATTGTTGCCGTCTTGATCGAGAGGCACTTCGAAGTCGGGACTGGTTAGAAAGCGGATTGCGCCTGTGTTGGCGTCGATGCTGAATAAGTTGGCATCGGGGCCAGTGATATCGTAGGTCAGTACCTGGACTGGCAGATCGGCATCAGTGGCGTCGACATCCAGCACGACCGTTGTCGTCAGTGTGTTCTCATTGACACTTGCGGTATTCGATGACGTGATCAGCGGGAGATGATCATCGAGCGGCAAGACCGTGATGCTGAGGATCTGCGTCTGGACGCCTCCATTGCCGTCGCTGACATTGACGGTGAGATCATAGATATTGTCATGATTCTGGTCCGCGGCGGATTCGAAATCAGGACTGATTAGCAACCGGATTTCGCCCTTGCTGCTGTCGATACTGAACAGGGCTGCGTCTGGTCCCGTGAGGCTGTAGGATAATGTCTGCGCCGGCAGATCGGCGTCGGTGGCGTTGACATCCAGTATGACCGTCGAGGCCGGAGAGTTCTCATTAATGCTGGCTGTCGGCGACGACGTGATGACCGGCACGCTCTCGTTCAGCGGCTGGACCGCGAGCGTGATATTCTGATTCTGCGACCGTCCGAGCCCGTCGCTGACAGTCACCAGGAATTGATACAGGTTATCCCCGTTCTGATCGAGGGGCGTTTCAAAGTCAGGGGGGGCCAGGAAGCGGATCTCACCGGTACCGGAATTGATGCTGAATAATCCGGAGTCACCTCCAGATAAACTGTAGGTCAGAGCCTGCGCCGGCAGATCGGCATCGGTCGCATTGACATCCAGCACGACCGAATTGGCGGATGTGTTTTCGAAAACATTCGCGGCGTTCGACGAGCCAATCACCGGCGTATTGTCATTGACCGGCAGCACGGAAATCGTGATATCCTGCGTCGTGCCGTCGATGAGGCCATCATTGGGGGTGACGGAAATCTTGTAGACGTTGTCGTGGTCCAAGTCCGCGGGCGCTTCGAAATCGGGACTACTCAGGAATCGGATCTGCCCGTTACTATTGTTGATACTGAACCGGGCCGCGTCATCTCCTGACAGAGTGTAGGTGATTGTCTGGACCGGGACGTCAGCATCGGTTGCATTGACGTCCAGAATGATCGTCGACGCCAAAGTGTTCTCGGGCACGCTGGCGGTATTCGCAGTATTGATGATCGGTGTGTTGTCATTGACTGCCCCAACCGTGATCGCGATGTTCTGCGTCTTGGTTCCGCCACTTCCATCGTTCGCGGTCACGACTACGTCGTAGATATTGTCACCATTTAGATCGCCCGGTGAGTCGGCGTCGAGCGTATTCGCCACCGTGATTAGGCCGGTCACCGGGTTGATGCTGAAGAACGATGCATCGATCCCCAGCGGGCTGGACAGGCTGTAGGCCAGATTTTGCGCAGGCAAGTCGGCATCGGTCGCCACGACCGTCAGCACCTGAGAACCTAAGCCGATCGACTCCGGTATCGTCTTCGCATTCGGCGAGGAGAACACCGGCAGGTTATCATTGACCGGCAGAACGGTAATGGTCAGTTCCTGGTTCGAGACGGCGCCGAAGCCGTCATCCGCGTGGGAGATGACTTCGTAGATATTGTCGCCATTTTGATCCAGGGGCGCTTCGTAGTCCGGCGACTGCTTGAAGGTGATGATTCCCGTCGCGGGATCGATGTTGAATAATCCGGCATCGGGGCCCGAGATGCTGTAAGTCAATGTCTGAGCCGGTATCGAGGCATCGGTGGCTTGAACCTGCAGCACGACCGTGGAAGTCGAGATATTTTCCGGAATATTCGCGAAGTCAGGGGACGTAAATGCCGGGAAATCATTGACGCGGGTATAAGAATCGCCGGAGAAGTCGCCGCGAGTGGCGTTTTTCACCAGCAAGACTCCCGCTCCGCTAGTGTCAGACGCCGCCACGATATCTGGCCTGCCATCACGGTCCACATCGGCGATGACGACGCCTGACAGTAAACTGACGGTGACCTCGAAGCCTGGGGGAAACAAAAAGCCCCCGGCACCGTCATTCAACAGGAATGCCAGTGTGCCGTCACTTTCATTGGCCACGATCACATCGAGAGCGCCGTCGCCATTGAAATCCGTCACCGCAAGTGCGGAGGGTGTGTGACCCACGTCGAAAGTGCTGGGCAATTGAAACGAGCCGTTTCCATTGCCGAGCAAGACCGTAATGTCGTCGCTGCCCTTATTTGCGGTAATGACATCGAGGTTCCCATCCCCATTCAGATCTGTCAGGGCCACCGCCACTGGGACCGCGCCGACATTGAACGAGACACCCGGATGGAATCCGTCTCCGTTCTGGGAAAGAAAAATGGTGACCGAGTTGCTGGTTTTATTCGCGACTGCCAGATCCAGAAATCCGTCGCGGTTCAAATCACCGATCGCCACACCCGATGGCCCCTGCACGCCGGACAGATCCGCGTCTGGTTCGATAGCGAGTTCGTTGTTCTTCAGTACGCCGACGGTATTACTGATTTCGTTGGTAAAAACGATATCTGGCTTGCCGTTGCTATCCAGATTATCCACCGCCACGGAAAACGGACCAGTTCCCGTGCCGAGAGTGAACGGCGACTGGAATGACCCATTGCCGAGTCCAGAGAAAACGCTTACGGTGTTCGAATCGTGGCCGATAAGCACGACATCTGGCTTCCCGTCTCCATCCATATCTCGGACCACGAGAGATCGCGGAAAGGAACTTAACGGAGTGATGATCGTCGTTTTGGGATTCTGAAATGTCCCGTCGGCGTTGCCGAGTTCCACCGCAAGAATGCCGGCCGACGAATCGACGCTGACAATGTCCACAAGTCCGTCAGAATTCAGGTCGCCGACTGCCACAGCGTTGGCGGTACCACCGGTATTTACCGTTTGGATGGGCGCTACTGCGATGTCGTGAAATTGGTTAGTAAGGGGATTGCCCGTCAAATCGCGGATTGAATTGTTATCCACGAGGTTCAACTGCAAGCTGCCGTCGCCGGTCAGGCCTGAGATGGTGACGGTATAGGTCGTCCCGCTGCCCGTGACGTCGATCGGGTCGGTGAAGTTGATTCCACCGCTCAACGCCGGCACGAAGTCGCTCGCATCGACTCCCACCACCGGCTTGCTGAAAATGACATCGAAACTGATGCTCGTGTTGAATTGAGTATCGCCGGGGGGGATATTGCGATTGATCGAGACGACTTGCGGGAAGGTAGGCAGCAGATGGTAGGCGTCACCCTGAAAGCTGCCGTTGTTGGTACCCGTGCCCCCCAGGGGGATCTCATTCGGCGGGAGGGGATTTCCAGCCAGGTTTTTGTCTTGAATCGAATCGTCGTCGATCAGATCGAGTCGCAGATCGCCGACTCCTGACAATCCGTTGATCCTGACGGAGTATGTCGCATCGTTGATGGGGATGACGCTGATCGTGCTGTTGGACTTGACGCTCCCATTGCTCACAATTCGAAAATCGGACGCGTCTACTCCCACGACATCACGATCAAAATTGACGGCAAAAGTAACGGTCGTGGCATTCGTCTCCGTGCTCTGAGGGGGAATCGCCGCCAGGATGGACTTCACGACGGTGTTGGTCGGCAGGACGCGCAACTCGAGGGTTTCGATGGCCGGGGGGCCGGTGCGGAGTCCGCGGCGAACTTTTCTGACCCGGGAACGGGGTTCTGTTGCCGGTCGCAGGAACTTGAGGAATTCTCGCCAGTTCGTCAAGTGCATCGCAAGATCCTGTTACGAAAGTCGAGTTCCAAGGATTGTAATAGCCTGTCTGACTCGGCTTTCAGCACGGCACGTCCGGGAGGGAGATTCCGCAAATGATTTCACGGGCGTCCATGATCAATCCGTGAATATATCGACACAATCGTCAGCGTGTTGCAGTTTAGAGGTGCGAGTCAACCAGTTGGCAGCTCACTTTATTGAAATCAGCAACAGGCGCACAACTGGCGTCCGCAGTCTATCGACGTCCGGGAACCCCGATTGGTTCCCTGATTTGCCGCAATCCATCTAGGCGTAAGCATTTGCCGCGCTTCGATGCCTGTGACGCGGTGTCTTGCCGTGAAAGATCTTACGCCCATCACTGACTCAATTCGACCTCGGTTTCCTCCAGTAAACTCTTCAGATTGAGCTGGTGGGAGTACATGGCGAGCTGACCGGCTGCATTCCGCGGCCAGTCGGCGGGCGGGCGATCCCAGTAGAGTTCGACTCCGTTTTCATCGGGATCTCGCAAATACAAGGCTTCGCTGACGCCGTGATCACTGGCGCCATCCAGAGGAATCGCGGCCGTAATCAGCCGGCGCAAGGCATCTGCCAGCGCGCCGCGGGTGGGGTAGAGAATCGCTGTGTGATACAGCCCCGTGGAACCGGCCGGCGGCGGGCTGCCTCCGAAACTCTCCCAGGTGTTGAGACCGATGTGGTGGTGATAATCCCCGGCTGCGACAAACGCGGCCTGGGTGCCGTAGCGCTGAGTCAGTCGAAAGCCGAGAATTCCGCAGTAAAACCGGAGCGACCGCTCCAAGTCGGCGACTTTCAGGTGCACGTGGCCGATACGTACTCGAGGATCAATCGGGTGAACGGTCGCGGGGACAAGATTGTCAGAGGCCATTATTGCGTCACTCTCTCTCGAACATTGTCAGGCTGATGAGCAAACAGTCTCGCAGTTCCCGAAGTGGGACGACTTTCAGCCGCTGGGCTTGTCCCAGTGGCGCCCGCGCTTCTGCACTACTCCAACTGCCCGCCAATTGTAGTGTAAACGCGAGGGAACCACCCCCCGCAAGGGATGTGGCGTAGTTTCGACGTATCAGTTACCGGAGAGTCCAGATGCTCAGAAGCTGGGAAAATATTGTCTGCTGACAAATTCTTGCACAAAGTGCCCTATAGTTAAGTATCAACCGATTATCGGTCGCAATCCGAATACGCGCCTCTGGACCATTGGGTAGTCCCATCTAAAATAAGTATTAGAAGAGGAAGATTCAGCAAGTGCAGCTTACCAATAAAGGAAACCTAGACATGACCCACGATCTGGAGGTCCAGGGTGAGGTTGTTGAAATGACGGTTAACAAGGCGATCGAACGGAATGTTTTGTCAGCCTTGGGCTTGCCGCCCAGATATAAATTCACGGACGTGAAGAACACCATGCCCGCGACAGTGCGCGTGAATGTGTTCGTCACCCAGGGTGATCTGTTCGCGACGTCGAAGATCAGCGACAGCTTCTACCTGAAAGTGAACGACAAGGGCGATATCATCGGCGGCGATCCGATCAAGCCAAAGTACAAGAAGTAGTGCGGGTAGATCTTGGCGGCGATCGCGAGACACGTCGCTGCCTAGTGCCAAACGCGAGAAAACCCCTTCCGGAGCAAGTTCCGGAAGGGGTTTTGTTTTTTGACGTAGGATAGGCATCCTGCCTGTCCGTCGCGCATTCTGAGCGATAGCGTAGCGAAGTATGGGTGAGCCCCGTGCCGTGAGGCCGGGGATAGAGTGTTGACTTCTAGTTTCTTGGCGACCTACTGAGGCGCACAAAAGCCCCTTCTGGAAGATCCTCCGGAAGGGGCTTTGATATCTTGGTTCGTGACAGGCAGGATGCCTATCCTACGGCTTAATGGTTACTGTGCCACAGCGGGCATCGCATTGCCGTTGTGCTCGCTGTGAGCTGATTGCGGCCACCAGTAGGCGGATGTCAGACAGCCGGCGACGAACAAGACCTGAACCATCCAGAAACTCCAGCCTGGCAGGTGGGATTCGTGAATGCTGCCCATCACTCGGCCAGCGAGCGAATTGAGATCGTGCATCATCATCTGAGCCGAGGTTGCGGCCAGAACTGCGGTGCCTGCATAAACGATCCAGCGGAAACGGTCCAGGATCTGGATGATGGTCGAGCTAAAGACCAGGATCGTCGCGATGGAGAGCACCAGACCCATGACCATCTGCCAGGGATTGGAATTGCTGACACCCGCGATGGCAATCACATTGTCGAGGCTCATGACCAAGTCGGCCAGCACGATGCGACCAATGGCCGTACGTAAATCACCACCTTTGCTGGTGGCTTGATGCTCGGAGCTCGTCGCATCCTGCAGCAATTTGCACGCGATCCAGGCCAGCAATAACGCGCCGCCAAACCGCACGCCCGGGATCATCAGGATGTAGCCGACGACCAGCGTCAGCACCAGCCGGAGCCCAATCGCGAACATGCAGCCCCAGAGCATCGCCTTGCGACGCTGTTCCGCGGGCAGGTGATGTGCGGCCATCGCAATCACCACGGCGTTATCACCGGACAGCACGATGTTAATCAGCACGATTTGCAAGATCGCGGTCATCGACAGCAGTAGCTCGTTCACATTTCACCTTCACAAAATCTGAGGGGGTTCAGTTGTAATTTCGCGTTTGGGAGACGTCGGACCGTTCAACTTCAGGCAGTCGGCAATGAGACGCTCGCCAGATGACTGGTGCGAGAAACATGTCTTATTGACGACCATATGTGGCATTGGTTTCGATACGGGAGCCATCGCCACGAGCACTGCCAAGCGATGTTGATACCGAAAACCTGATACCCATTTCTTTCCCGCTGTCAGTCAATAAGCAGCTCATCGCACGAGATTGCTCACACTCACTTGAAGTGCGGCGAGACCCGGCGACAGCCAGCGCGGGCTGCAACAAGAATCTTGTCGAGAGGAGTAGATTTGAACGCCATCCACTCCACGATGATGACCACTGCGCACTGCACAACGGGATTTGTCGATCAGTCCCGCTGTTAGTCAACAGATTGCATTGGCGACGTTCGCTTCAAGCTCTCTGAGACCATTGGTACCCAAGAATGCCCTTCGAGGATCGTAAAAAACCGGCTTATTTGAGACTCGTGCTTGCTGAACCGACTCCGCGGCAGCAATGACAAGACCTCAATGCCGGCACGCCATCGCCGGCAATCCTGACGTTCAAAAAATCAGAGGTGTGTGACTCGGGTAGAGTGGTTGTATAGATGTTTTAACATTGCCCGCGAGTTGAAACCTGTCAAGCAGATTTATCCCAGCCATCCCAAATTGAAAGACAGAATGGCCCTACGGTCCGTCCACCCGTTGCAAGACTGGGATTCAGCGCGCAGGGCGGCCGAAAGCGGTCGTTAACATGGCAACAATCGGTGACTGGATTGCCCTCAAATTTTAAGTGATTTGCGCAATCGTGTGGTCTTTTTCACTTTCGTGCCGACAGAATCGACCTCTGTTGACGATTCCGCAAAGATGGAAAACTCGGATCATTGAGTCCGGCGACGTCAGAATGAAGGGCCAAAGTTCGCGAAACGCGGCTATGGATTCTGAGGTGCGGAGAGCTGTGACGCTGTCAAGTCGGCGTCAAATCAAGTCGGCGGCATCCCAGATCAGCCTTGCTGGATTGGCATGATTCGCGAATGATAAGTTTAGCGCGAATCAAAGGTACAAAGACATTGAGCAGATGAGCCCCGCGGTACATGCTTTGGGATTCTTCGGCCGAAACGTTGCGACTCTAGTGAGCACTTTTTGAGATGAACAACCTGCCCGAAATGACACCCGTGACTGGAAATCAGCCCCTGACCAGTTTGATCTGCCCCCTCTGCGGGGGGCCGAACGCCTGTGCTCCGGCCGCTTGTGGTACGTTCAACACCCCTTGTTGGTGCGCTGAGTTGAAGTTTGGCGCCGACCTCCTGCAGCGCGTACCAGACTCTCAAAAAGGCCGGGCGTGCGTTTGCGAAAGCTGTGCCCGAGCGAAAATCGCGGCTGGGGATCCGGGTACCGACTGAGACAACAGCTGCGTCAAAAATTGTAAGAATTCTGGCCTTCTTTGGTGCCTTCCAGTTGTCTAACGGCTTGGAGTGCAGGGATTTCAAGGTCAGGGAGCCGTCCCCGCTATTGCCGCGAATCGCATGGCGTGTAAGCGACCAGCTCGCGCTGCATTCATTCAATGTTGGGCATACTGCAGGCACATGGCCGAAATGATTTGACGGTCTCGAATCAACAGCGTGGCGGGTGCTTTTGTGTGGCGTAAGTGTTTGTTGAATAATCACTTACAGTGCACGCGAAAGAGGCATGACTCACGTAGGAGTTTGCCGCATGGGCATGGCTCGCCACACTAGTCCCGAACTCTCATCTGCGGCACAAGACGCGCTAGATAGAGCCTAATCATCGGCACCAAACCGTGGGTAGCTAGCGCTGCATCGTCCCGGCAGACTTCGTCCGCGGCTTATGGTCTGTCTGATTGAGGAAACGTGTCGTTCGTGCTGCATGGCGCGTCGAACGTTGTGGCGTCGACGATGCGGATATCGGACGGGACAGAATTGGAGAAGTTGATCATGAGACTCGAAAAGATGTCCGAGTGGATCCTTGTCGCTACCCTGCTGGCTGTTGGCGCGAATGTTTGCTTCCAACCGGTGGTTGCTCAGCAATCCGCGCCGGGGAAGCAGGTCCAAAGCCAGGTGGGTTCAGATCCCAAACCCACGCCTGACCCGATTCCCGATCCGAAGCCACCCAAACCCAATCCGAAACCCGAGCCGAAGCCAAAATCTTGATTCAAGGTAATAATGGAGGTATATCACTCAAGTTTCCGTAAACGGAGACAGAAGCAAACCGCTGCATTTCTTCCGCCGAAGAGTCTTTTATTCGCATGACACGCTGTGCAGGTCTCGGGGTTGCAAAAATCGGTCAGATTTAATTTTACAACCTCGCACAAGCGGGTATTATTTCAGGGCGATCGCGAATTGCGCCGACTTTGAAGGTAGGTCGGCCGTGAGGGCG
>JAQGHS010000462.1 GCA_028291605.1 Planctomycetaceae bacterium
GTCTCCGAGTCCATGATAGAACGACACGCTGGACTTGTGGTAAACTGGCCGAGACTCAGGCGCCGGAATCGTCCCGTCCATTTGAATTCAGTCTGTTCTGAAGGAATGAATCCGGTCGAATGAGTGATCGTTGGCGACTCACGGGACTTGGGTGTGCCCGTCCACATGATCGCCTACTCATTTTAGACCCGTCAAGAGTCGTTATATATACCAAGCATCGCTCCGAGAGGGAATCAAGCTAGCATGGAAGTGATCACTGTCAGGATGCATGCCTTGTTTAGGATGTCTTCATACGTTGTTCATATGATTGTTCCAGAGCGACCACTGATCATCGGAGTCGAACCACCTTCAAATTGCCCAGTCTTCCTGATTAGCAGGGCCTCGCCAAAGCCTGTTCCAGCTGAGTTCACTTGATAAAAAAATACAGTGGACCGTTGACGTTAGTGACATCCGTGGCTAGTATACTGACACTGCAGCCATGGGCAATTCAGTCTCTTCTGCGCTGTCATTCGACGATCCAGGCTGCGATCGCCTCGTTGCCGTTCATCTTCGGTTTCTTGTCCGGACGTTGAGAATCTCGGTTGTTTTCAATGATCGCTTGGTCGGCATTGTTCGACTGACGCCTCTTTAGTTTTGCTTTGATGACGCCCTGTTGATTCAACGGGTCTGGTTGCTGGCTTGACTTGATTCTGATCTGAGCTTCGCCTGCCAATTCGGGCGGGCTGTTCATGGTATTTCCCTGCTTCTACGCGAATCTTCGTGGAGAGTTCCAATGCCAGGTTGGTTTTATTGCCCATTCCTGAAGGTTCCCAGCAGCATCACGCTGTTTACCTATGGCGCCACCATGCCACTTCCAAAGTGGGATGGGCGCGCGATCTCGTTAAGTACAGATGATAACGGAAAGACTTGGAGCTCTGGAAAATCCCCGAGTAATGGTGTCCGGGCGGAACTCAGCGCCCCAGCAGGCGGTATCGGATTACTCATCTGGCTTTGCCAGGATCCGCCGACCAGTAGTGGCACGTCGGAAGGCACTTGCCAGAATCCTGTGAGAGGGTTTTGGACACCCGGGATTTCCAAAGAATGCGCCGGATCGGACATAGACACGGTCTTGGATGTCATCTTAGACGGAGTAGCGACGACTGCCGCTTTTCCCCCGGTCGAGCCAACTGTGCCTTGTCCGATCTGTCCGGACCCCGCGTTGAGCGCTCGTCCGGTCAATTATGCCACAGGCGAGCTGATCCTGGAGGCGACCGATCTCTCTGCGGATGGCTTCGGAGTTCCGTGGGGGCACACTCGCAAGTTCGCCAGCCGGCTTGGTGTCGCCCAGACCCTGGGGCATGGATTCAATTGGCAGGTTGAGGAGTGGCGTTATCTCGTGATCACTCACGACTTAGTGAGCGTTCTCGGATTGCCGGGCGGGCCGTTGTATTTCGAAAACACGGGGACCGGATACATCGGGCGGTATGGAATCAAGCAGACACTGACTCTCAACACTGGAACAAACCGGTTCGTAATGACCGACCCACAGGGTGGAGTGACCGAGTTTGACGCCAAATACGGCGGGTTTTGCAAGTTCACGGCTGCGGGTGGCAACTTCATTGAAGTGACTGCCGTGTCGATCAATATGTTCAATTTCACCGAGGTTCAACGGTCGCACACCGAGGGCTCAGTAATTACAACCGAGCGTTTCACGTACGAATACGGGGATGAGACGGGAAATCAATTGCTGTCGCGGGTGACTCTCAGCCGGAAGGTGGGGGCTGGAGCTTGGATCGATATTCAACGGGCCAACTACACCTATTATGCCAGTGGAGACGTTTACGGAGCGGAGTCCGATCTGCAGACCGTTTCGACGGAGAGTCGGCAGCAGGACGCCTGGCAAGCTACCGGTACGACCTACTATCGCTATTACATCCCGAGCAGTTCATCCAGCAGCAGTTCTTCGTCGGGCGTTCCACTGCCTGGCCCCATCCGACAGCATCCACTGAAGTTTGTGCTGAATCCCGGCTCTTACGAACGCATGGTTGCTGATGGTAACACTCCCGAAACTGCGTCGGACAGCCTGCTCTTGGCCTATGCCGACTTCTTCTACGAATATGACAACCAGTACCGGGTGGTCTCTGAAACCGTGCAGTCTGGCTCTCAGACTTATTCTTTCGAACGTACTACCAGCAATTTTTCGAATGGGTTTAATCGCTGGAAGACGCGCACAGTCGAGACTTTGCCGGATGACAACCAGAATATCGTCTACTCCAACTATGTCGCTCAGCCGATGTTGAAGATCTTCAAGTCCGGTGACGACGAATGGTTCGAGTTCTGGAAGTTCGATGAGAAGGGCTGGATCATCCTGCATGCCCACTCCTCGGCTATTTCCGGTTACGACGACACTAAGGCCGATTTGCTCAATGAGGTCGACGGCAATTATCAATACCTGCGAGACTATGATGGTTTGATCGATCTCTATGAATATCATCAGCCCAGCGGCAATAGGTCGGCCGAGATGATCCGGCACGGTGAAAAGGGAGATTGTTTCAAGTTGCGCGAGTACGAGTACGTCCCGTGCTGCGAATCCTCCAGTAGCTCCAGCAGTTCGGCACCCAGTTCGTCCTCTTCGGGAGGCAATTGCCGGTGGTTTATTTCCAAACTCACTGTCTATCCCGAAGACGGGCTCTCCGAAGGCTCCAGTTCTTCATCGAGCAGTTCCTCTTCAGGTGGCGGCTGCGTCAATGACAACACACGCACAATCACCACGACCTACAGTTACACGTTTTGGTCCGGCACCTGTGCTATCCAGCAGATAACCACGACGCTGCCGGCCATTCCCAATGAACAAAACGGCTCAGGCATCGCCGCCACTCGCCGCGAGTATTTTGACATCCTAGGCAACAACACCTGGATCATGGACGAGCGAGGGTTTCTCACCCGCAACACGTTCGACATCGCGAAGGGGGGAATCATCCAGACGATCATCGACGTCGACACGGCCCAAGTTGACGACGCTCCCCCGGGCTGGATGACCCCACTCGATGGCGGACTGCACCTCACCACCGATTATGAACTCGATTTGCAGGGACGTAGGATCCAGTCAAAAGGCCCCGGACATAAGATCGATATTGACGGAGTCGCTAAGATCATCCGCCGCGCCCGATGGACGGTGTATTTGGACGCCGCAAATCAAGTCTGGTCCGGCCACGGCTATCAAAAGGTCTCGGATGGCAGCTTTTTCCTTGCTAATCCAGTTCGAATTTCGATCTCAGACCGGCAAGGCCGAATCCTCGAACAGATCTTCGCCGTGCGATATGCTCAAGATTCCTCATCCAGTTCCAGTTCGTCTTCGTCCGGGTCGGCCAACAATCCCTCGTCGGCGCCGGTTTACACTCCAGGCAAGCTGATCGCTCTGGATAATTTCCCGCAGACAAGCTACGTGGCTTGGCAAACCACGCAATACACCGACTGCTGTTTCGTCGCCTCGCAACGGAGCTACCACACGATTCCACCCAATGGTCCAGGTTCCGTCGGCACGAACTACGATGAGGTCGACTTTGGTTATGACGTCATGAAACGTCCCATTCGAAATGTTTCGGGAGGTGGGACGATTACCCGGAAAGTACTGGACGCCCGCGGAAATGCCATTCAGACCTGGGTCGGAACTGACGATACCGGCGCGACGTCCGATGATCCCGCCGGCGGCGGAGCCAGCGGCAACAATATGGTAGAAGTCTCTGCCGTGGAATTCGACCACGGCTCGGCGGGGGGCGATAACAATCCCACACAGATGACGGCCTTTGTCGATAATACGACATCGCGCGTCACGCTCAATCTCTACGATTGGCGGAATCGCCAGACTGCGATTGATGGCGAGATCGATCTCTACCAGCAGAACTTCTACGATAATCTCAACCGCCAGAATCGCACCGACCGGCGAGACACGACCGCCGTAGGCAACTTGATCGGCCGAAGCGTTTCCAAGTTCGACGATCAAGACAGGAACTTCCAGTCGATCCGATACGGAGTAAATCCCGCGACCGGTGCCGTGGGCCATGGGTTGACTGACAACAACTGGTTCGATGCTTCTGGAAACTTGATCAAGGCGCTTCCTTCCGGCTCGAAGTTGTTCACGAAGAATGTGATTGACGGTGCCGGCCGGACGATCGCGTCGTACCGCGGCTTCGATCTTTCCGAAACTGACTACGAGGATATCTTCACCGTCGTCGATGACACCATTCTCGAGCAATCGGAGATGGTCTACGACGAAGCCTCGAACACCATTCAATCCCGCACACGGTATCGCTATCACAACGCCAATGGAACCGGTTCACTCGGTAGCCCCTCAAGTTCCGAGCCCAAAGCTCGTGTGGTGTACAGCGCGCAATGGCCCGATCCGCTGGGAAGAGGGCAAGCAGCGGCGAACTATGGAACAAATGGTGGCTCACCACTGAGTCGACCCGAGACGATTCCGACTCGGTCTGACAACTGCCTCGTCACTAGTATGGAATTTGATTCGGCGGGGAGGCAGTCAGCAATTGCGGACCCCAGCGGCAAAGTCGACAAGATGGACTACGATGCCCTCGGTCGCCAGGCCTTGACCACAGCCAACTACCGTCCACAATCGAGCTCATCCAGTTCCTCCAGTTCCAGCGGCACCTGTGAACATTCAGACGACGAAAACATCCGGCTCGCCTACGCCTACAATGCGGACGGCAATTTATCAGCCATGACTGCCTTCAATTCCCACACTGGTAATCAAACCACGCAGTATCTCTACGGCACAACCTTGGAAGATTCACTACTGGCCAGCAGCTTGCTGAAACGCACAGAAATTTATCCGGACTCCGAAGACGAGGACGACGTGATTCGGTTCAGCTACAACCGACAGTCCGAAACTATCCAGGTCACCGACCAAGGCGGGACAGTCCATGAGTTCGACTACGATCTCTTGGGTCGTCAGACCCAAGACCGCGTGACGGCCGTCGGAACAGACGTCGATGATGCCGTGCTGCGAATCGAAACCACTTACGAAATCCGCGGGACGAAAGAGCATCTCACGAGTTATGACGATGCAACGGTGAGCATGGGTGCAATTATCAACGACTGCCAGTACGCCTACAACGACTTCGGTCAACTGACTGTTGAGTATCAATCTCACGACGGCGCCGTCGATCCAGAAGCGACTCCCAAAGTGCAATACGCCTTTGCGGACGGCTCGAGCAATACAATCCGTCAAACACAACTGATCTACCCGAATAGTCGGGAGCTCAATTACGATTATGGGATCACAGACGGTATTAATGATTCCAGCAGCCGAGTGGCCGGTCTGGTCGACGATGATGGGACGACACACCTGGTCGACTATTCCTACTTGGGCCAACAGACGTTTGTGGTTACGGATTATGCCGAGCCACAAACTCAGTACACGCTGATTGGCACCGAAGGAGGCAATGACCCTGACACGGGAGATATCTACCGTGGATTTGATCGATTCGGGCGCGTTAAGGATTCGTACTGGTATGACTACGGAGACAGCTCGGACGCTGATCGCATCAAATATGGCTATGACCCAGTCGGGAATCGTCTCTGGCGAGAAAACGTTGTAGCCACTGCAGATGGGGCTGCATTCGACGAGCTTTACCAATATGATCAGGTTCATCGCCTAAAGCATATGGACCGCGGAACTATGAATAGCTCGAATACGGCAATGTCGAGCACGACCTTCGCTCAATGCTGGACATTGGATAAAACGGGCAACTGGAAGGGCTTTCGGGAAGATGATACCGGCGATGGCACCTGGGACTTGATCCAGTCGCGAACGGCCAATCCGGTGAATGAGATCGTTGACCTTTCGGAGTCGGCCGGGCCGACATGGATCGAGCCCGCTTACAAC
This sequence comes from Planctomycetaceae bacterium, assembly GCA_028291605.1. Lineage (GTDB taxonomy): Bacteria > Planctomycetota > Planctomycetia > Planctomycetales > Planctomycetaceae > JAKFVC01. The sequence goes on from JAQGHS010000462.1 coordinate 5,882, forward strand.
CCGGCGGGCAACATGACAGGGGTACCCCAACCGGATGATCCGACTGCGTCGTATACTGCCCTCTACGATGCGTGGAACCGTCTAATTAGCTTGATGGACAATTCTACTTCAAACACTGTCTCCAAGTATCAATATGACGGAGCCAAACGCCGTCTGGTGCAAAATACTTATGTGTCGGGTGTTCTCGATGAAATCAGGCATTTTTATTATTCCGAGCCAAACCAATGGCAGGACATCGAGGAACGGTTGGGGAGTTCGCCGGATAGTGCGACTGCCGAGCGCCAAATCTTGTGGGGTTTGCGGCATATTGACGATTGCGTTCTTCGCAATCGCGACACTTATGGTAACGAAGTCTTCGATGAGCAACTCTATTTTCTGCAAGATGGAAACTGGAATGTCACTTCATTGAGCGATGGCACGATCCTACAGCGCATGACATATTCGGCATACGGCACACCGTTATTCCTGTCACAAGACTGGAATCCGCAATCGGATGCATTTGCTTTGGATATTCTCTATGGTGGCTATTACTTCGAGCAGCGTACCGGTCTAGCTCATGTCAGAAACCGAGTATTTCATCCCACACTTGGTAACTGGATTCAACGTGACCCCGTTGGGCTATCGGCTGGAGTAAATCTTTATGCGTATGTTTCGCTTGACCCCTTATCCAGAAATGATCCGAGCGGTTTGTTTGAACCATGCTCACTGTTGTTAATTGGTGGCGCAATCGTCATAGTTTGTGTCATTTCTGGTTGTGGCGGGCCTCCCTCGCCTCCTGAACCCAGAGGCGGGATCGAATTACCTCCTTGGGCACAAAAACCAGTTCCATGCGATTTTGAAAAGCAGAATCCTGTGGCCCAAATTGTATGTGATGGGAAGGGTGGAATTGAGAAGCGTATCTGTAGCAACCCCGATCCAAACAAAACGCCGACAAATTCATGCATTATCGGATGCCTAGTTTTAAAGGAAGATTTTGCAGCAAAACTAGCGCAGTATTATGTAACGGGTTGTTGCAAAGGGTCGGATCAAGGTAGCTCTCCAGGTCGAACTGGTGAATGCTCGACCGCTATTGATTGTGAGTCGTATGGCGGGTTCGGGAATTGTTTGGCAAATTGCAAGCGTGGAGAGCCCAAAATGAATGCCACAGACCAACAACAAATAGACGACCTAACCGCTCAGTGGAAAGAGAATATGAAAAAATGCACGCAAGTTAGGTCGGCATCGGTAGCTTGCAAAAACGCTTAAGCCTCTTCGCATTTTGAACGAACAAGTTGGACGGGTGCCGTCGTCCAATGTAGATCGTATGCTGTCGTATCACATAAGAGCGACAAGGCGCTTAGCGATCGAGGCGAACCTTTAACGAGTCAGTCGACAGACTAAGGCACGGGCGGCGCATAACAATAAAAAGGGATGATGATTGTGTACAGATTATGTAGGCCCATCTTAATTATATTGAAAGTATTTGGCTTTGTTTTAATATTGAGTGCTGTTTACTTCTGTTTGTATTTTGTAATGGTAAAGCGACTGACATATACACCAAGTGTCGGCCCAGCTAGAGAGTTTGTCTTTCCAGCGTATCTAAACCTTTCTTGGCACGCGAGTGTGGTCTTTGAGCCAGCTCACGCACTTGATAGATATGTGCTTCGTCCGAGTTACTGGGAATCCGGGTGGGAGAACAGCTATAAAGAAAAAACGCCGTCGGAACACCGTGAGAAGGAAGAGGCGTTAGGAAAGAAGAAGGGAACATTCTAATTGAATTGGTCGTCACTCCAGTTGGTCATAAACTGATGGCGCGCACCCGCGCGCATCGAATGGCAATTACGAAGCTGAGAAAAGGTGTCAGCAGAAATCGAAGGGGTCAGGACTCTTTGTTTTGCGAGTCGCCATTCTCTTTCGATTAAATGGGCCTGACCGCTCACCTTCGCCAAATGCAGACGGGCAGGAGTGCCCATCCTACGGGGACATGCTCCCGACTCGGAGAGTCAGGCTACAGATGACGATTTCAATTGGC
>JAQGHS010000471.1 GCA_028291605.1 Planctomycetaceae bacterium
AAGAAGAGAGCATCGAGTGCAATATCAGCAAGGAGTGCTCTCGATATGGATACCGATTCAATTTTGCTCTCGATGACGATGCTGCAGGAAGTTATCGATGGAAAAACCTATGATGCCGTTGCGGCAATATATGGCGTAACACGTACTGCCGTAGAACGACGCATCAAAGCAGCTGCGCTCAGGCTTTCCAGAGAGGTTGGGATTGAAGGGATCAACGAGGAGGGAATTGCCTTTGTGCAGCGACTCAGAGCGTGCAAACCTGGGATAGCAGCTGCGATCGATCAATATAATCCACATATTTACCAAGAAAAGCGTGTCGGACGAATATTGACGGATGAAGATATCCATCGGGCGGTACAGAAAACGCGAGTACGCAGCCCTTGTCCCAATCGCGACGTGGCACTTCTTTATGTACTGCTGACAACAGGCGCGCGTCCGCTAGAGATTGCACGATTGGAAGTGCACGACTACCTGCATGCCGACGGTAGCGTGAGGGAAGAGTCGATCATGCGTACCGATGTAGCAGTTAATCGCAAAACCAGGCCGCTGTTTTTTGTCAGCGAAAAATCCAGGGAATCGATCGACAGCTATTTAGCCGAAAGATTACAACGGAATTTTTTCACGAAAAAACACACCGATTTTCGCGGGCTTGATCCCCATAGTCGACTTTTTCTTACCGAGACAGGTATGCCATTCGATATCGTGCAATACGGAGGGCAGGGGCAGTTTCGTTTTCTTTGCAGAGGCATTCTCGACATGTATCGCAAGATATTCCGCCGGATTGGACTGCCTGGTGTATCAGCGCTGAGTATACGGCGCACCGTGGCTACCAGGATGTTCGAGCGTGGCGCGGCAGAGGATCAAATTGGAGAAATTTTAGGCATTAGCGAGAAAAAATCGGTTCGCGAGTTATTGCCCAAGCAACGCCAACCGCTACAGGCGGTCGTGCGTGGGCTGGTTTAACCATGGAAGAGCAGCGTTTATTCATCAAGGGCTGTGTCTATACTGGAACGGATGCACAGTTGCAAAATGCGCTCACACGCATCTATGAAACACCCGAGCGGCCGCGCTGCATGTGCGTACGGGGCGGTATCGAGATGTACATCGCAAAACACAAATTGTTTGTCGTCAAGCGCATGCCAGGCACCGGGCATAAGCACAACCCTATGTGCCCTTCGGATGAGCCGGAGTTTCACCAATCTGGATTGGGGGAATTACTGGGCGAGTCGGTGATCGAGCATTCTCCAGAATCCGTCGAACTTCGTGTGGACTTCCCTTTCTCGCGCGTGCCTGGGCGGGCAATCCCGCGTGGCGAACAGCAAGAGCCTTCCGAGGTGAGTGTTCCGCGCCGGCGTATGAGCTTGCGAGCTGTCATGCACTTTTTGTTCGAACGGGCGGGAATGAACCGCTGGTATCCGGCAATGGAAGGCAAGCGCAATCAGGGCGTGCTGCATAAGTACTTGATGGAGGCGGCCGACGAAGTGATGAACAAGGGGTTTCGGCTGTCGGAACGCCTGTATATTCCGGAGCCATTTAACGAGGCGGAAAAATTGCAGATTGCTGAAAGACGGCGTAGTAAATTTTCCATACTCCGGTCGCCGGAAGATGACGTGCAGTTCAACATGGCGTTGGTGATTGGAGAGTTCAAAAGCAGCGAAACGACCGGCTCGGGCCGTAAGGTTTGGATCAAGCACATGCCCGATGCACCGTTGCTTATCACGCTCAAGGCATGGGAACGGATTGAGCGGGTATACGGCACTCTACTCGAGGCGCGTGATGCGGACACCGTCCACAAGCCGCGTGTCGTCATGTGTGCCCTTATCTATGCAAGGCGGGAACATACGTACCAGATTGATGCAGCCAGTTTCATGCTTGCAGCGGAGCATTGGATTCCAATTGAAGGTCTGCACGAACTCGATCTCCTTCATGCGCTGATTGACCAGAGGCGCCGTTTCATGAAACCGTTGAGGTATGACGCGAAAAGTGCAGCGCTCTTTCCGAATGCGCTGCTGCTCGATGTTGGAGAGAAGCCGGTTGCTTTGCATATCGTTAGCGGATTCATGGATTCGAAGGAACGGGCTGCAAAAGAAAAAGCGATTAAGATAAACGGTGAGAATTGTTGGATCTGGTACACAGACAGGACCATGCCGGAACTGCCGAGGGTGGCGAATTACAAAAACAATGGAAGCTTCTAGGAAAAAAGCGCTGCCATATTGAGACTATGTGGTGTAGATTTGCGAACGCAATTAAAACTATATTAATGTTGTATGTCAGGCGTGACCAGGCAGTATACTTTCGCCACTGCTCAGAAATAGTGACAGGTCTGCGATCGATATGTACGTTCGGCATTCCTGAGCATGGGTCTGGAAACAAAGGCTTATACTGTCGTTCCGACAATCAGATAGTCGCGACCGCGATTCAACTAAAGAATGGAAATCCAGCCAACCATTGACTACATGAACCAGTTCTTTGGCTCGCGCATTCGGGAATACGAGCTAATGATGCGAGACGCAGGGGGATCGCGGCATCCCGAGCCTTACGTTGGCCACACTGAGGTTATCCAGGACATTAGGAATGTCGTCCACGGCATCACAAATTTGTTTGCTGACATGTCTGTTCCTAGTGGCTATGCTACGCCGAAGCTATTGTTGGAACGCCTTGTCGCTTTTCGCGACCTGATGGCTAAACAAGCCAATGATTTGTTAGCCTTGAATGAGAAGCTTGAATCTTCTTGGTACGACGATCTGGGGTACGCGTATAAGATGAGCTTTGATGTAAGTGAAGCCATCACCTATGCGTTGACCTTATCAGTTCAAGTACCTGCTACACCGGCGTTGGACCGATTACTTCGTCTTTTGGGCCGTCTACCGACTGTCGCTCGGCAGCTCATCCGTCGGCGGAAAGACAAAGGCGAGGTTCGCCCAACTCTGGTCATCCGCGATGAGTATGACGTACAAGACCTTCTTCGTAGCGTCTTGCATCTCGAATTTGACGATATTCGCGACGAAGAATGGATGCCATCATACGCAGACTCTTCCAAGCGCGCTGATTTTCTGCTGTATGAGGAAGGGATAGTCGTCGAAGTAAAAAAGACACGGTCAAACTTGCAACAAGGAATGATAGCTGACCAGCTGGCTATCGATATCGCCAACTATAAGACGCGTCCCAACACGATTCACGTGGTCTGTGCGGTATGGGATACGGACCACATCCTGAGTAACCCCGTTGCGCTCAAGATGGATATCGAAAAGGCGAACAAAGGATTCGTATCAATCGTTGTAATGAGATAAATGAAGAACCGAAATTGCACTGGCCAACACCCGATATCATAGGAAGACCGGCTCGTCGGTATGATACTGAAGAATCCGTTTGATTGATGCTGTCGATGGGCTACAAATTAACTGCGTTAAAAAATGCTCGACGGAAAAAACCGCTACCTTTCGGTAGCGGTTCAAAGTATTTAATTTAAGCAGCCTCTTTTATTTCTTTAGTATCCATCCTGGCAGTACCAACTTCATCCTTATCGAGATCGAGCAATTTCAGCAGTTCGTGCTGCCGTGCGAGCAGTTCGACCAGCCGGTTTTCATACTCGAACGGACGCTCCATCTCACGCTTGATATCCTCTAGGCGCTTGCGTTTCATCTCCAACTGGGTAACAGATTCCGTATGGTGTTTTTGAATCGACTCCAGCACTGCGAGCAACGCCGCCACCAAGCCAGGCCCGGTTTGATACGGATCGGCGTGGTAGATGCAATTCCCGACAAGATACAGATTCGGGGTGGGGGAAGCGGTACTTCTGGACGCATACACGCCTAATTCAAAACCGGCGAAGCGACCGATAATTCGCTCGATTGCGCGGCTTGCTGTACGTAAATCCTCTTTCGCCGAACGGATCATCGGACGTAGCGCATCGCCAACGGCATCGGCGCCCATGACGCGCCGGCCAGACAATTCAAGCACGATGCCTTGCATGGTCTGCGGTTCGATCCGTTTGCAGTCCTTCGCATACAGATCGATTTTCCGTTCCAACGCTTCGATAGTCATCGGCAGATGACATATTTCACTCTCGTTGGTATAGCGTTGATTGCGCCACACCGAGAACAGTGTCGAGAGCTTTGCGACTTCGGCATCGACGCCGGCCTTCTCGATCACCATCGGATTGCCGGACGCGAGTGCCTTTACCTCGGCGTACGACAACGCTGCCAGCTCGACGTCTTCCAGCGACCGGATGCCCTGGTCGCCTTTCATCACCTGGGCGATGAAGCGTGCCTTGGTTTCCAGGGTTTGCCATAAATATGCATCGAACGATCCTTCGGTAACGTACCGAAAAATCTCTACTTCATCACAAGTCGAACCCTGTCGCAGGATGCACCCCTCGCGTTGCTCGACGTCACAAGGACGCCATGGCGCATCGAGATGATGTAGCGCATACAGGCGGGTTTGCACGTTGGTCCCGATCCCCATCTTCGCGGTAGAGCCGAGCAGCACCC
>JAQGHS010000166.1 GCA_028291605.1 Planctomycetaceae bacterium
GCCAGAGCACGCGCTGGAGAAAATAGCGAGAGCTTTTCCGGATCCGCACGAGTATTTGTACGATGCGAAAACGCGGCAATTGAGCCCGATTCCGTGATCGGCAAAGATAGTCGTTGATCGCTCCGCGATCGATACGCGCTCGCAGTTTCCGGATGGGATAACATTCGAAGATCGGTCTCAACGCGCCAGCGTCCAGGTCGGCACTTCTGGAGACGTCAATCTCGCACGACGCTCCAACCCGCGGGCTGGCGCCCGGCGACTGAGATTCGTAGGGTCGCCTGTTGGTCGCTACTGCGAGCGCGTTTCGATCGCGGAGCGATCAACGACTATCTTTGCCAGCCTTCGGCTGGCTTAGATTTTCATAGAGATCCATATACTGCTGCGCCATCGCGTCCCATGAGAAATGGTCGCGAACCCGTTGCTGGCCGGCCTGCGCAACTTGTGCTGCAGATTGCGGGTCTCGAAGTACCGCATCCCAGCGGACCGAAAAGTCGTCGCCTGAGTTGATGATCCAACCTGTCTGGTCGTCATTGATGATCTCCGCGACCCCTTCCACGTTTGTTGAGATCACCGGCAAACCCGCCGCCAGGGCCTCCAGCACGACATTTGGCATTCCTTCCCAATGCGAGAACAGGACAAACCCCTTTGCGGCTCGTAAGAGTCCCGGAATATTATCTTGCCAGCCGATCAGATGAATCGTGTTCTGCAATTGATGGGTGTCAATCCACTGCTGCATGTCGGCTTGTAAAGGTCCTCGGCCAGCCCAGAGGAGTTTGAGCCCGGGATGTTTCGCGTGCAGCTTCTCCACCGTGTTCAATAAATCCCACGGTCCTTTTTGTGGATCAAGGCGTCCTACCGTCACCCAAATTTGATCGTCCGGTTCAATCTTCCACGGGCGCAGGTCGATGGGGGCCGCAGTTGAGAATCGATCGAAGTCCACGCCGTTGGGAATGACACACAGCTTGGCTGCGTTGAGTCGACCCATGGTACGTGAATGATCAACAACCGCCTGGCTGACGCAGACGTGTTTCTCAACCATCCATTCCGTCAGTCGATCGAACAGCAAATAAGAATTGCGCCGCCGCTCGGCCACGCGAATTCCGGACACCACATGCGGCACGCGGGCCAACCAGCTTGCCACGCGGCCGGCAATGTTGGCGTGAAAGAGGAATGTTTGGAGAAGTTCGGGCCGGACCTTTTTAAGCTCTCGGAGCAGCCGCCACACTACCGTCACATCCCACCGTCGCCGCGTATTGAGACACGTTACTGGAACATCCGCCGCCAACAAGGTCTCTGTCAGTTCGCCGGCAGGTGCCAGACAGATGACGTGTGGACTAAACCGACTGCGATCCAAGCGAATGACCAGCTGTACCAACGCCCGTTCGGCCCCTCCCGGATCAAGATCCGTGATGCAGAACGCAATCTTCAAGGGGGTTGGAATGGTCATGGGACTCGGGGGACGGATGGGACCAAAGGGACTTATGGGAGTGCTGCCTGACTGCACGTTTTGACCCTTTTGAAGTTCTGTTGTCACTTCGCGATCGGCGATTCCGGGCCAGAAGCATAACTCTTTTTTTATGAATGGGTTACGCGATCGGGCGTGGATTCATGTCGGTCTCTCGCAAAAAAAACGCTGACCGTCGAGCAGCGACGTAACATCCGGTCTTAACGGTAGTTCCAACTTTTCCGCCAAGTGAATAGCGCCTTGAAATCTGCTGCCGATGCTCTACAATACTCCTCGTCGTTCAAGTTTCGCAGGTCGACTGGTCGAAATTCCACAGCGTCGCACTTAACTCGCTTGATCTTTCACGAGTTGTGCGATAGATTTCGCCGTCGACATTTTGATCTGAAATTCATCGTAGCTGACCCGTTCAGCCGGTGAAAATCAGGTTTGCCAAGCGGGTGTAACTCAGTGGTAGAGTACCACGTTGCCAACGTGGTTGTCGTGGGTTCGATCCCCATCACCCGCTCTAGTTTGCAGTTAGTTAGCAATTGATTTCAAAGCGGTAGGGCGTCTTGGATGGTCAAAAACCAACCGCAGACGCCTTTCGTTTTTTACACGGCTTTTTACGCCACAGCGTTGTGGCACACGGGGTGAAATACCCAACCTAGTTTTGGGAGTCCGTCCACCGCGAGTGGGCTTGGTGCCACCTGATGCGTCTTTGCGTATTGGGTCCAGGCGGCAAGTCGGCTTACTCCGGTCGCGAGATCTCCCTGGAAGAGTGCATGATGAGCAATACGCAAGCCTCGTTTGGTGGCGGTTCCACATCGGTAACCGTCGATTCGACCACCGCAGTCAACAACACGCCCACCGATCAGACGGCCTACAAGCTGTCGCTCGAAGTGAAGGTGGACAAGACCGGCCCCTGCAAGCGGCACGTCTCGGTGAAAGTGCCCCGCAAGGACCTTGATTTCTACTACGAGGCCGCTCTGAAGGACCTCGTTAAGAACGCTGCCGTCCCCGGTTTCCGCGCTGGACACGTGCCCCGCAAGCTGGTCGAGAAGCGGTTCAAGAAGGATGTGTCGGACCACGTTCGTCAACAGATTCTCGTCGACAGTCTGGAACAATTGGCTGCCGAGCACGATCTCGATGCCATCAACGAACCCGATCTGGCCGTGGCCGATCTGATTCTGCCCGAGACCGGTGATTTCGAATACGAGTTCAACGTCGAAGTCCGTCCTGAATTCGATCTGCCCAACTATAAGGGCCTCACGATCAAGCGACCGGTCAAGACGTTCGGCGACGAAGATGTCAACGATTATCTGAAGCGATTGCTGACTTCGTTTGGAAATTACTCGCCGGTAGACCGTCCCGTCGCGGCCGGTGATTCAGTGCGGGTTGACATCACGATCACCTATCAGGGTGAAATGCTCGGTCGGCATGCTGATCGCCAGGTCGCCGTCAAACCGACACTCGCTTTGGCCGATGCCGAGTTGAAGGGCTTTGACGAACTGATGAACGGGGCTGTTCCTGGTGACAAGCGAGTGGGCGAAGCCACCGTGTCGTTGGAAGCAGCCGATGTCGAAATGCGTGGCGAGAAGGTCCAGATTACGTTTGAAGTTCTTGAGGTCCTGGCACGCGGTGACGCGGAACTGAATGAATCGTTGCTGGGGACTTTCGGTGCGGAATCGGAAGACGGACTCCGCAGCTCGATTCGCGAGACGCTCGAACGCCAGTTGAAGTACACACAACGCCAGTCGGCTCGTACCCAGGTGCTCGAGAAGATCACCGAATCGGCCAACTGGGATCTGCCGGAATCGCTGGTTCGCCGCCAGGTGGAAAACGCGATGCGTCGCGAATTGCTGGAAATGGAACAAGCCGGATACGCTCCGGAAGCCATTCGTGCTCGCGAGAACGAACTGCGTCAGAACGCGATTTCCAATACTCGGAAGGCCCTCAAGGAGCACTTCGTTCTCGACAAAATCGCGACCGACGAGAAGCTCGATGTGACTCCCGAGGATATGGAAACCGAAATCTACATGATGGCCATGCAGCGTGGTGAGAATCCCCGTCGTATTCGGGCTCGTCTTGAGAAGCAGGGTCTGATGGAAAACTTGGCCGCTCAGATTCTCGAGCGGAAGGCGATCGACATTGTGCTCGATAGCGCCACATACGAAGACGAACCGGCTCCGGCTGATTTCGATTCGGAAACGACCTCGACGGAAGGTCTGCCGATTGAAGTTTGCAAGAAGAGCGGTGGAGCACCGATTGCTACCGCGGAGTAGTTTGAGTTCGATTTCAGGATGATTTAACGGCCCGGTTACTGGATGCAGTAACCGGGCTGTTTTTCTGTAGCCTGACTCTCTGAGTCGGGTACTCTTCATTTTCATCGCTCCCGACTCAGAGAGTCAGGCTACAGAAAAACGGTAGACTGATCTTGCAGGAGTCTGCGGACGTCGCCAACATGTGGGGCGCAACGTCAATGACGCGATAAGTCGTCTTAAATTGGCTTGGCGATAAGATCGCTCTTACGAATTCAGGTCGTTTTTTGGCAGGAGATTGGCATGCGGAAATGGTCGCAGTGGATGGCGGCGTTCGGTTTCATCGGCCTCGGCTATGTTCTGGGAGCCTCGGGAGTGACCGGTTCAATCGCCGTCTGGGCACAGGATGAAACTGAGAAACCAGCCGCAGCGGCAGCTCCCGCGGCAGGGGCCTCCAGCGAAGACACTCAGAAGAAGATTGCTGCGGCATTC
>JAQGHS010000512.1 GCA_028291605.1 Planctomycetaceae bacterium
TACCAAGAATTTGTTAAGCGGCAGACGTCTTTTCGGAGAGTTCCTGCCTCCCTGCCTTTACCCTCAATAGGACTGACCGTGATTGATTTCGAGAACCTGGATGGTATTTTTCGTCCTGCAAGTGTGGCGGTCGTGGGGGCCAGCGACAAGAAGGGCTCCGTCGGCCACGATGTTTACGCAAATCTCAAGGCGGCCCAATTCCCCGGACGGTTGATCGCCATTAATCAGCAACACAGCCTAGTTCAAGGCGATCCCGCCTGGCCCTCTTTGGACCGCATATCCGAGCCGATCGATTTAGTCGTCGTATGCACGCCTGCGGTCACTGTTCCGGCGATCGCCCGTTGCTGCGGCGAGCAGCAAGTGCGTGGGATGATCGTGATTTCCGCCGGCTTTCGTGAGACGGGTGAGGCAGGCCGGAAGCTGGAAGCGGAACTGCGTGAGGTTCTAGCAAAGTATCCTCTTCTGCGGATGATCGGCCCCAATTGTCTCGGCGTGCTGGCTCCGCACAGTCAGCTCAATGCGAGCTTCTCGGCGACCATGCCACGGCCGGGTGGCCTGGCGGTGATCTCGCAGTCGGGTGCACTGTGCACGGCGATGCTGGACTGGTCGCTGGATCGGGAGATTGGATTCTCAGGGTTTGTGTCAGTCGGCAACATGGTCGACGTGGGAATGGGCGATCTAATCGACTACTTCGCCGCCGATGCTCATACGACCGCAATATTACTGTACATGGAATCGCTCACCGATCCTCGGCACTTCATGGCATCCGCTCGGGCCTGCACCCGGACCAAGCCCATCATTGCGTTGAAATCTGGACGATTCGCAGAATCGAGTCAGGCGGCTTCGTCGCATACCGGTGCCATGGCAGGTGTGGATGCCGTCTATGACGCGGCGTTTCGGCGCGCGGGGATTGAGCGTGTCTTTTCGTTCGATGACCTATTCGACAGTGCGAAGCTGCTCGAGGGACATCGCGAAACAGCCGGGCCACGCCTGGCAATTCTGACGAACGCCGGAGGCCCCGGGATCATGGCCAGTGACGCGTGGCTCGCTCAGCGCGGCCAGATGGCTCGCATGTCTCCCGAATCGATCGCGGAATTGAATCGCGTGCTTCCGGCACAGTGGTCGCATGGGAATCCTGTCGATGTTCTGGGGGATGCCCCTGCCGAGCGATTTGCTGTGGCGCTTGAGATCGTGGCCCGCGATCCAGGGGTCGACTCGTTGATCGTCATGCTGACTCCGCAGTCAATGACCGACCCGGTCGCTATTGCCAATGCGGTCGCGGCATTCCGGATGCCCCCGAGCAAACCGTTGCTGGCCGTCTGGATGGGTGGGCCGTCGGTACGCTCGGGACGCCATATCCTGGAATTGGCAAAAGTTCCGGTCTATGTCACACCCGAGCAGGCGGTCAACGCACTGGCTCACCTGGTTTCGGCTGGTAGATTGCGAGCGCAGTCGGCACCGCTTTCGTTGTTGTCTGGATCGCAAATCACCGAGCCCGGCGAGTTAGTGGACATGTCTCGTCAACCGTCACTGAACTCCGAGCGCGCGGCAAAATGGCGAGCACGACTCGCTAGTTCGACGGGCTTATTGGGGGAAGTGATTGCGAAGGAATTGCTCGCAGATTATGGAGTTCCCGTTGTGCCAACTGTGGTCGCTCGGACTGCCGCTGAGGCCGTGGAGCTGGCCGCGACGTTTGGCTTTCCCGCGGCATTGAAGATCATTTCTCCCGATATTTCGCACAAGACCGATGTGGGGGGTGTTGAATTAAATCTGGCGAATACGGATGCTGTGGCCGCGGCCTATGAGCGGATTCTCGAATCGGTGTCGCGGAAGCAGCCGGATGCGCATATCGAAGGGGTCTCGGTCCAGCCGATGGTGACGGCCAGTCGCGGTGTGGAACTGCTTCTCGGGGCGACTCGCGACGCCATCTTCGGGCCGGTGATTGTCGTGGGAAGCGGTGGAGTGACCGCGGAGATTCAACACGACTTGGCCATGCAGTTGCCTCCGCTGAGTGAACGCCGGGTGGCCCTGATGCTGAGCGAATTGCGAATTTCGCCAATCTTGAGGGGATATCGGGGGCGCCCCGGGGTCAATCAGCAGAAGCTGACCGAAGTCGTACTGGCCTTCTCGCGACTCGTTGAAGACCTGCCGGAGTTGCAAGCTGTGGAAATTAACCCATTGCTCGTGACGGCTGACGAAGTCATCGCACTCGATGCCCGAGTGATTGTCGAACCGTCCCGCAGCAATTCCTCGGTTTCCTTTTCGCATCTCGCCGTGCGGCCCTATCCGACATCCCTGATCAGCGTGGTGACGCTGAGTGACAATCGAAGAATTCGATTGCGTCCGATTCGACTGGACGATGAGGCTCGCTGGCTGGATTGGTTGGAGCAGCACCCTATGTCATGGTCGGAACTCAGACGTTTTCCACAGCGTGCCTGTTCGCTGGATTATGACAGTGAAATGCTGATCATAGCGGAAGATTCGAATTCGAATTGGGTCGGAGTTGCGTTCATACAGCGACAGTACCGCACAAAGCCCTCGTCCGTGAGCGTCGAGACGACTGAGGCCGCGAGAGATGCAGGGCTGGGCAAATTTCTTGAACAGCACGCTGCAGAGATCCTTAAGGGCTGGAACGTATCCGCGGTTGGAAGATAGTGCTGTCGTCTCACACCGTGGCCGATTCCCCCGGCAGCGCTTCGAAGCCG
>JAQGHS010000530.1 GCA_028291605.1 Planctomycetaceae bacterium
CCGCGGATGGCGTTGCCCCCGACATCGAGCGTCCGAATCACCTTCTGTGTGGCGACGTCAATCTCGACGACCTTTGCAGGATACTCCAAGGTTGCATAGATCCGGCTGCCGTCCAGGCTCGCCACAATTCCGTAGGGTTCGTCCTCCACCGCAATGCGACCAGTCACCTTGCCCGTCGCCCCGTCAGCCAGGATCACTTGATCGTCGCCATAGACCGTCACCGCAATGTTGGTCGTCTGACCGAGGAACGTGACCCCTTCGGGATGATGCCCCATGGGAATCTCATGCACGACCTTTTTCGATTGGAGGTCAACGATGGAGACCGTCCCATTGTCGCGATTCGTCGCGGCCAGCCATTTGCCGTCGGGCGAAATGTCCAACAGACTATTGGAAGTTCCGGCACTGGCCGGCAAACACCAGATGCCACACAGGATGAACGTCGTGAAACTCAGCTTCGCGAAAGACATCGTCACTCCTCACTGAGGGTTTTTTACTACGGGATCTTTTCAGGGCTGCGGCTGCATACGCTGATTGAGTTGGTCAGTTGTCAGATAGTCCTGTCGATTCACATCGGTCAAGGCGTCCGTCGCCGGATCGCCGACGGCTAACATCATCGAATTGACCACGCGCCGGGCGCCGGGTTGTGGTTGCATCATGATCGCTTGATGCAGCACTCCTTGCCAGCCTGGCGCGTGATCAGTGAGCGACTGGCGGCTGTTATTCACCAATAAAATGTGAAAATGGTCCGAATTTGCCCGGGAAATGTCCGTGATAAACGGCCGCAAGAGTTCCTCTCCGGCCGGGAACATGGGATTGTGCCGATCCATAAACTCTTCGGGAGTTAGCTGAAAACTGGCGGCACATTGAGAGACGTCGGCCAGTCGGATCTGACTGGTTACCGTCGTGGGTTCATACCCCAGCATCAACAGCGACGCGTCGGGGCCGCCGTCGAGATGGAACTTGGTCGTAATCTGCTGGTTGAACCGACCCAGCCACACGGCAACGATGTGATCGCCCGCTTGCCGCTGATGCAGTTCGTCCAGTCGATCCTTGAGCTGCACCATCCAACTGCGCAGAGTGATCGAGTCGCAATTCGGTCCGAGATTGATCAACGCAAATCCGGGCGTTTCAAAATCCGTTCGACATGTGAGTCGGTAGACTGTCGTGGCCAATTCCAAATCCACAATCGCTGCGGAGTGTGAAGTCAAATCAAGGCAGTAGCCATCCAGCAATTGCATCGCACAGAATCTCAGGGCTGCCAGCGTCGGAGGTACAGACGCTGGCAGCGTCTGCCACGGGGGCTGGTTGCCGAATTGTAGCGTTCGTCAACCAGCCTGCAATTGCTGTTCGAGAGCCTCCACCAGATCATTGACGCGCCACATCTGTGTATGGATCTTGATCGGCTCTTCCACTTTCAGTGAAGCGAGGATCTTCTTTTCCGCAGCAATGACCGTACTGTGGTTACGGCCGCCGAAAAAGTCGCCGATTTCTGCATAGGCGGACCGAGTGTGTTTGCGGGCCAGGTACATCGCCAGCATGCGCGGTTGACTGAGTGACTTTTGACGCTTGGACGACTTGATGTCCTGAATGGACACTCCAAACAGTGAACAGACAGCCTGCTCAATGTCAGCCAGGCGCACGACGCGAATGCAGTCTCGCTCCAGGTCGGCCAGCACTTGCCGGGCGGCCGTCACGCTTAGCTTGCGACCCTGCATCCGTTGATAGGCACACAACGTGTTGAATGCGCCTTCCAGTTCACGCACGTTGTTGCGGAACCGATCGGCGACGAATTGGAAGACCTCGGGCGAAAAGTCGACCGAGTGCCGCAGTGCCTTACTTTCGAGAATACGTCGACGGGTGGTCGCATCGGGGGCATCGATCCGGCAGACCATGCCGGCGAGGAACCGCGTCCGCAACTCGTCGCTCATCTTGGTTAGCAACCGCGGATGTCCGTGGGCCGCCACGACGACCTGCCGGCCGTGCGACTCCAGTTGCTGCAATGTATAGAGGAACTCTTCCTGAATGCCAGGCTTGCCGACTAAGAAGTCAATATCGTCGATGATCAACACATCCACCGAGCGGAACCGTTGCCGAAAACTCGGCAGCTTGTGTTCTCGCAAGGCCTGCGTGAAGAAGTTGGCGAATGCTTCCGCTGTCAGGTAAACCACCTGCCGCGAGGCAAACCGCGATTTGATCTCGCGACAGATGCCTTCGAGGATGTGTGTCTTCCCGACTCCCACCGGTCCGTGAACAAACAGGGTCGTGAACTGGGCTCCGGGCGCCAGGCTGATCTGCTGCGCCGCAGACAGTGCGAACTCATTGCATGAACCGGACACAAAGTCCATCAGATCGGCATAACGCCGCGTGGGCCGTGAGGAGGCCTCTGATACCGGCTTCACCGTGGCCGTAGTCAGTTGCGGTTCCTTCTTGACACGCAGCAACGCCGGCACCGGTTTTTCCACGGTGCGAGATTCGTCGATGCGCGGTTCAGGTTCACGCCGCTCCGCAGCGCGAGAGTCTTTCGGCTCGGAACGCGCAGGAGTTGACGTGGAACGTCGCGTCGATGAGGGCTGGATGGGGGCGACCGGACTTTGTTGCAAGACGACCTTCAGGGTAGAAGGGCCTGCATCGCGTCCCAGTTCAGCGCCAGCTTCACAGCCGACCTCAAAGCGTACGTTTGCCGACAGGCCTAATACGGGCTGTGCGGCGGCGAGGAGCGCAGAGCGGAAATTCTGCGGCAGCCAGGTGACCAGGAATGGATTCGTGACGGAGATAACAAGCTCGTCACCCTCCACCGTGAACCGGGTCTTTTGATGAAACCAATGCTCATAGCGTCTTCTACCAATTGCGGCTGCGAAACTTCGGAGGATTAATTCCTCCGGCGAGGCACCGGCGGGGACCGGGGCCAAGTTGTCGGGCTGCATCGTGCCACCCCCCCAAGTGCGCGCCAACTCCTGGCCCAGACCATCCGAGATGTCTAGGTGCAGACCGGTACCGTTGCCGGAAGACCGGTTGCAGAGAATTGGCCCGCAACTTATTTAATGGGAATCAGATCGGGGACGGCTGGTTCCGCTACAGCACCATCTGGTAGCGGGACAAGCCGTGAATCACTCACTCAGTGTTCGGAATCCTAACGAGCCAACAGTCCGAGGAAAAGCGCAAGCTTTCATTTCTTTTTTTCTTTTCTTCGCACGATCTTCACTTCGCATTAACCCGTGTGAAGCAGCCATCTTCGGAGTTGGTAAAACAGGCAGTCAAGCAACTGCCGGTGTGCACAACTTGTGAATTCCTACCGAGCGTCTGCGGGAGGAAACCACACGTGGATCCGCTGGCGGAAGCCTATCGAAAATCCACACGCATCGTAAAGTTTCGCTGCTGCTTCATTTGCGTCATCGGCGGCCAGGAACAATCCTTCCGCACCCGATTCCTGGGCGTCCCACAGGGCTTCACACACCATGGCCAAACCAAATCCCTGTTGTCGAAACTTGGGGACCACCCCCATGTAAAGCAGCTCCCACATTTGCTGATCACGATGATCCGCACAGAGCACAACACCGACGTCCTCGTCACCACAACGATAGAGCAACCAATGCCGCGATTCGGCATTAGCGACCAACTCGTGTGAGGTCAGACTGTCTCGCGCCGAGCGGCGGTTATGCAGAGCCGCGCAGTCTTGACTGTCGATGTAGGTGGCCTGCATCACACGCTCAAAATCCGCAGTATTCTCAGGGGAATACTCAACGATGTCGCAATCATCAGGCAGCACCGCATGGGGGATTTCTTCGAGCGTATGTTGCCAGCAAGCCAGATCGGTGAGATGTTCGAATCCAGCCTGTTCGAGGATCTGCTGTGACGCGTGATCTTCCAACTGAGTTAAGCACTGAGCCATTTTGGCGCCGGATGCTGCGACCCATTGGCAGCAAGAGATGGCCAGTGCGTGTGCGGTTTCGAGGGGTTCATTAGGGACCAATCGGGGCGGCCAGACATGCGCAGTGCCTCCGGGCTGGCAGACAGCTAAGACCGCGCCGACAATCGCGTTTTGAGTGCGTGCGACTTGCAACCCATCGGGTGATACTTCTCCGCGATTGATGGCTGCGAGTAACGCATCCACTTGAGCCGTCTGCTCTTCGCGGACCGCCCCCCCCAGCAACAGCGCTAAAGCGCGATGTAGATCAGAAGTCGATGCCGTACTGATTTGAGGCACGCGGTTGCTTGCCTTCGATTGTGGTGGTTCACCCATAAATTCGTAATTTCCTTAATGCCACCACTCGCAATAGACCTCTAGAAGTTGGGGAAGAACCGGGATGCTCTCACTGTAGTAGAGCCTGATTAGGGGGTCATAAATGATAAAGACCAACCACAAAATCTCTTCCGGAAGCTGTTGACCATAGAGTTCAACATAGGCAGCAACGGGTCCAAAGCTCAGCGGATAGATTGCGAGTGACGATAGCAAGGCAATTGACATCCAGAAAACGCAACCGCGCTTGCCGCTATCATCTATTTCACACTTTGATGGCATCTCGCTCTCTTTATACTCCCGCTCACTTACCTCTCTTCAGGGGACCATTACCGATTCCCAAAGCGATAAGTACGAATTCAGCAGCCACGGCAAGACGGGAATGTCGTCACTTTCGGCCACGTACGCGAGCGGAAAATACATCGCGGCCAGCCATTCGAGCGTCGCATCTGACAGCATGCCGTTGTTCGCCATACAGGTTGCCGGGCCAGTGCTGAGCGGATAGAGGATGAACGCCATCAGCAGCGAAACCGTGATCCACACCCCGCCGTTGGGTTTACGTGGTTCATCCATGTTGCACCAGTCTGGTGTTCCGTTTCCTCCGTGCGACCTCTGCACCACTTTCGTTCATAGGGTTATCTCTAACTCCCAAAGCGAAAAGTAGGAATGCAACAGCCCCGGCAAGAGGGGAATTTCATTTGTTTCGGCCAAGTGCAAGAGCGGCAGATACATCACAGCCACCCATTGGACGAATGAATCAGACAGGAAGCCGTTCTCACAGCCGATCTCCGCCAGCCAGAGTACCGGCCCGATGCTTAGCGCATAGAGCAGGAATGCAATCAGTAGAAAAAACGCGATCCACGCCGCGCCGTTGAGCTTGCGTTTTCCATCCATGTCGCACCACCGTTTGAGGGACCAGATCCTATCGGCCAACTGTACGTCGCAGATCCTATTCGAGTTGCCGCTCGGTAGCCAGATCGACTCGAGGCACCACTGAGGGCACCCGACCCCGGCGTTTTCGATAGCGAATACCGATGCGCTGTTCGAGGGCGCACATGCAATCTCGGATTCTCTATGAACGTCGAGGATCTCTTGGCTTGGACCGGAATTCGTACTTTCGAGGGGCTCGGAAATGCTGGTGAATGCGATATTCCGCAACTTGGTGGCGCGGAGGATCTGTGCGATAAAAGAGGTCCGATATTGTTTATCAGGGTTCGATGGATCTATTGCGGGAATCGAGCGGAGTTGTTGCGCCTGTAGGATGGCCGCCCCGGCCATCGAATTCTTCCTTATCCCGG
>JAQGHS010000538.1 GCA_028291605.1 Planctomycetaceae bacterium
CGAAGTTACGGTAGATATCGGCACCCTCAGCGGGAATTTCATACGCTTCCGGCATCGTCAGGACGATGTCGGGAGTCCCCAGTATCCAACCTTCGGAAAACTGTTGGGTGGGGGGCAGATCCTTGAGATCTCCCTCCACCATACCTGTGGCGACCCATTTGTCGATCAATGCAATCTGTTCGTCGCTGAGTCTGCGTTCTCCGATGAAGGGGCTGTGATCCGCGTGTCCCTTCCACGGCGGCATTTGCCGATCGTGCGTGACCGTGGCAATGAGACTCCCTCGTTTCTTGGCATTCTCATAGGACAGCAGCGGGAACGGGGCGACCTCACCCGGCCGGTGGCAACCAGCACAATGCTTGAACATCAACGGAGCGATATCTCGCGTATATGTGACCTGGCTCGGGCCGGTTTGAGGATCCGACTTGGATTCCGCGGCGACGATGTCCTGGCACCCTACCAGGCACAACAGGCCAGCGCCGATCAACAGACTTCGAATGGCACGCGACATTGTATTATCCCTCATGGGCCAGGCCCGGAATGTGGCAACCAACAGCTTCGGTGAAGCGGTTCGCCACCGGCTTTCCCGCCAGGATGGCCTCGAATGCATTTCGTAAATCGTGTGAAGTGGTAACCGTTCGCGACTTGCCGACTTTGACATACCTGTCGTCGATGCGTCCGCGATATAGCAAGCTGCCGTCCAAGCCGAAAACTGCCGCTTCAGGCGTCTTGGTGGCACCTGCCCGGTTGCCCCAAGAGAGCACAGAGTCCAATAGCACCGGACATTTTAACAAATACTGACGGGCATGTTCGTCCATTTTCGCTGCCGTCAGATCGGGGTCGACATAGACGACCACCACAGGAATCCCGCGTGGCGAATACTCCGTGTTCAGGCGGCTGTATTCCGCACCATAAGAATTCGCGATGGGGCAATCCGGCAAAATAAAGATCATCGCCACAGCTCGGATTTCGTCCGGAAGTGACAACTCTCGACAAAGCTCGCGGAGGGCAGATGCCGTCGCCGTAATCCGCTGTTGATCTTCAAGAAGCTGAGACGTAGGGGCTGCTGGGGCCACGGATGGAACGCTGGAAATCTGATTCGACTCAGGCAAAGGCAATACGTCTTGCTCTCGCGAACCACAACCCCAGGCGACGAACGCCAGGCTGCCGATTCCCAGAATTAGGCTGACTTTGAAGCGACTTTTTCCGAACATTCTCGCCTGACTCACAACGGGTAAGAATCGAAATGCCGTAACGCGGCAGGGCGATCCAACTTTAGTACTCCCGTTCTGGCCTCCGAGTTTCAGTCATTCGGGAAAAACATGGTCGCACCTGATCCAAGCCAGATTCGGTCCTGTCGTGTGACGGGAAAGACAGCAGGAGCGGTGGTGTGATTATGATTTCCCGAACCAGGCGACCAGCTTCAGTCCCAGAAAGACGGCCGGCAGACCCAGTCCTAGATTTCCGGCGACGTTCCAAAAAGCGCTGGCCAATTGCTGCTCTTCCAGCAGACTGACCGTTTCGTAGCCGAATGCCGAGAACGTCGTGAAACCGCCCAGGATTCCGGTGACCAGAAAGAACTGCATCGGTGAGCCGACCGCGTTGAGACGCACAATCGAGGCCATCACCATTCCGACCACCAGACAACCGAGCACATTGACCGCCATCGTTCCCAACGGCTTGAATCCCGGCACAGCCGTTTGCACGGCGGAGACCATCAGATAACGGGTGATGGCCCCCAGCCCTCCGCCGATCGCGATCCAGATCAAATTGGCCATGGGATTTTGTGTGGCCCGACACTCTGAGTCGGGTTCTTAGGACTCCCGACTCAGAGTGTCGGACGACAGCAGGTTACAACTCAGGGGTCAACGTTTCTGCTTCAGGCTCGTCGCTGGCCGATACTTCACTTGCCGGTGTTGTATCCGATTCACTCGGCGCATCCATAGAGCGTTCCCGCCGGCGTTCTCCTTGATAGATCCAGCGGATGTCCATGGAGACTTTTCCGCCCAGGGCAACCGCGATCCCCAATGCCAGCCAGCCCCAGAGATTGGTGCCGATCAACCCCAGCCATTTGCCGGTCAGTATACTTAATCCCACGAAGGCTGCACCGCCGGTCAGCATACTCTGCAGGGCGACCCTGGTCCGCATCTTCTTCCACTTTGAGCGGGCAATCGCGTGTCGTGCCGAAATGTTCGCGACCTGACGTAAACTATCCAGGCCAGCTCGCATTTTCCGGGTATCGACCGGTCCGCGGATGCTGGGAACACGTACGAACTCTGGTACAGGTTCGGGTTTGGCATACGGTTCTGAAGCAGATTCATCGAACTCAGACTTGGCCTGCGGTTGAGGTGGCTGGTTCGAAGTTTTCGCGGGAGGCGCGGTGCTGTTCGAAATATAGCGGTCCGGGGCCGGTTCCTCACTAGCACGAGATTTCCGATTTCGGTCGAGCAGACGCTGCATATAGGATTCGACCGAATCATATTCGTCGGCCACAGGTTCTTCGGCAAATACCGCGCGCGGTATTTGCTCCTGAGGTGCCTGGTAGTACGTCGTCTCAGGGACGGGCTCTTCGGCCTCCGTTGATTCTTCGTACGGGGATTCGACAACATCCGACTCGTTGCTCGGTTGAAGTCGCGGATCTTCGATAACGGCCTCGGGCGAACTTTCGGAAAGTTCTAAGCTGAACATCTCCGCCAGGCGCGCTCTTAGATTGAGCACGGAGAGGTCCTCTTCGGTCGCGGGCAAATCTGCCGTGGAATCAGTTTCCGATCGGGTCTCGTCTTGAGCATCCGCGGCCCACAAGGAACGCGGTGCCTCGTGTACTTCGTGCTCATTTTCGTCTTGCAGTTCATTACGATTGAGTTCGGACGACGATACGCCGTATTGGTTGCGAATCGCTTCGAACGGGTCTGAAGTGTCGGCATCCAGTTCCAACTGCGCGTCGCGATCCAATTCTGATTGAACCATTTCGTCGAGTCGCGATAGCACATCCATCGCGTTTGACGAAGGTGAGTCAGAAGTCTCAAGTCGCGATTCCGATGCCAGTTGTTCTTCCCATGCTTTGCGGTCTTCTTCCCAGGCCGCTCGTTCGCGGTCGAGCTGACGTTTCGCCGCTTTGAGTTCCTCGCGTTGTTGGTAGAGTGCAGCTTGGGCTGCGTCAATTTCGCGATCTCTGGCGGAAGTGTCGGCCTGCTGAGATTCCGTGGCATCCGACTGCTGTTCCCGCAGTGCGGTCAGCTCTTGTTCCTGTCGTTCCAAGCCTTGCGTTCGCTGTGCAAGACCGGCCTGCTGTTGCCGCAAGTCGTGGGAGGCTTGATCCAGGGAGGCTCGTTCGGCGTTCAGTTCCTGCCACTGATTTTCGAGCTGTCCTTCGCGCGATCTGAGTGCGGCCAATTCCGATTTTAGAGACTCGTTTTCGCCCGCAAGCTGCGATTGTACGGATTCCAAGGCAGACTCGAGAAGCCGCCGTTCGGCTTGCCAGGCACGTTGTTGCTCCTGCAATTCGTGTCGGCTGGTTTCCATTGCCAGGCGTTCGGCATCGAGCAATTGTCGTCGCTGCTGACAGGCTTCGACATCGCGGGCCAGCCGTTCGGTTTCCAGAAGCAACTGGTCGGGAGCATCGTCGCTCGCTGCGAGGGGCTGAGCAGCCGCAAATAGCTCCGCCGCCAGCATGTCACGTTCATCGCTCAGTGAAACTGAGACATTCGCGAACTCATCCATTGAGACGTCGTCAGACGTTGGCTGGTTGCGCGTAGCGTCCAGCTCCGATTCTCGCTGTTGCCAGGCACATTCGATTTCGGCCTGAAATAAGGCCGATTCACGGGCCGCCAGCTTTTCGGCTCTCTCCTTAAGTTCCGCTTCGAAATCATTCAGGTCGGCTTCGACATTTTCGAGTTCGCTTTCGGCGAAGACAAACTCTTCACGCATCCGCTCGAGATTGGAATAGTCGTTCGTCGACGCGTTCGCCAACGCATCCGCTTCTGATCGTCGCGTCTCTTCCCATTCTGCTTGCGTGGCCCGTAACTCTTCGAGCTCTCTCGTCAGCGCTGCTTGCTGAGCCGACAACTCATCGTGCCAAGCCTCCAATCGGTAGCGTTCCGAGAGGAGCTCTTCCTCGGCCTGTTCTGTAGCGGTGACGGTCTGTTCCCACGTTTGCTTGCGCTCACGGAGTTCTTCAATCTGCGAGGTCCAGTTGGCTGACTGCGTCGCGATTTCCTGCTGTTCCTCTGCCAGTTGCGACTGCCGCACCGACAGCTCGTCACTCCAAGTTTCCAATCGCTGCTGTTCAGCAACCAGTCGGTCCTGGTCTTGCTGCACTGCGGCGGCCACTTGATTGATTGAGAGCTCGCGCCGGATGAGTTCTTCCGCGTCCGACTCAATGGCCGACGCCCGCGCCTCGAGTTCCTGTTGCCGTTCCGTCAACTCAGACTGCCTGGCGGTGAAGTCGCTACGCAACGCTTCCAAGCGATCTTGTTCAGCCGCGAGTCGCTCCTGGTCGCGTTGAGTCGTGGAGACAATCTGCTCCCACGCATACTCGCGCAGGACAAATTCTTGAGCCTCCGCCTTTAAACTGGAAGCCTCAATCGCCAGTTCCTGCTGCTGTTGGTTGAACACTTCTTGCGACTGGGTGAGTTCCTGGTTCCACGCTTCCAAACGAACCTGTTCCGCGGCCAGATGGTCTCGATCCTGTCGTACGCTGGTCGCCGATTGATGGCATTCGGCCTCACGCAAGCCCAATTCACCTTCGACTGACTGCAGACTGCGCTGAAGTGTCTCGAGTTCCTGTTGCTTTTGCGTCACGTCCGTTTGAAGTTGGGATAGCTCATGGTTCCAGTCTTCCAGGTGCGCCCGATCAGCCTGCAGTTGCTGGCGATCATGCCGGATCTCGGCAGCCAGTTGCTCGCACGCCCGCTCGCGGCTTTTCAGCTCTTCAGCGACTGCCTGCTGGTGGCCGGTAATTTTTTCGAGTTCTTCCGCCCGCTGCGCCCAACGCGATTCTGTGGTCTCACGCAATTGATACCAGGACGCCCCCGCATCCTCTGCATTGCGACATGCGGCTTCGCGCTGCTCAAGGGCCGTGTGGGCTTGTCCAATTTCGAGCTCGCGCGAATCCAACCGTCGGGACAATTCGGCGAGACGTTGCTCACGTTCTGTCAGGTCTGCGGATTGACCGGCCAACTGATCGGATTCAGCCTGCAACTGCAACAGGCGCGCGGCAACTTTGTCGAGTTCTTCCGCAAGTCGCTGCGATCGACGGGTGATTTCGGATTCCTGGAACGAACAGCGACGTTCTCGTTCGTAAAGCTGCTGCTCACGCTGTCCGCGTTCGACGGTTGCGGCTTCCTGTTCGGCGATTAATTCTCGCAATTGGTCCCATTGGGCTGCCAGCTCGAGACATTGGCGATTCAGGGCCTCATTGCGAACCGACAGTTCGGCCAACTGTTTGCGCGCCTGGTGATGATACGCTTCAAGCTCGGTACGCAGCCGATCGTGTTCGTCATTTAAGGTGCGGGTGATTGCGGGAGATAGATGGAATCTGGGGACAGTGAATTCATGTTGCGACACGAGTTTGGCGGGCATGGGAGCCGCGTCAACGGCGAGTAACGGTCGGGTGGCCGGAACGACAACCGGGACCGGTTCTGCCTGAACATGTTGCTCGAGTTTGGCGACTGCAGCCTGATGGCGCCCCACTTCCGCCTCGAGGTTGGCAATTTGTTGCAACAACTGCGATTCGAAAGACTTGACGCGGTCCTGTTCGGACGGCTGTTGAACGACGGCCCGGGCGATGCTGGCTGGTTCGGACGAATCAATGGACTCGGAAACAGGAGGCAGGACGTCCCACGGTTCGGCCCGGCGTACTCGAAACTCGACCGGCCCGATTGCCAGGCGATCTCCCACTCGTAACCAGCCCTCGGAACTCGGTAAATTGTTGTGCCAGGTACGATGATCCAAGGCCCGTAACGAGACACGCGATCGCGAACTATTGATGACGCAATGCTGCGGCTGCACGCCGGGAACGGTCAATTGAATCTGGCACTCGGGGCTGCTGCCAATCGTCAGTTCTCCCGGTACCAATAATATCGGTGCCAGCCCCAGCCGCTGAGCGACGGGTTCCAGTACGAGGATTTCAGTCGCAGCGGTTGAACCGTGTAGACGGTTGGTTGCCACAGCAGACATAGCCGGTCTTCCTGTCAGAACACAAGGACTCGCAGGCGCCCCGGCGACCTTGTTATCAGGCAGAGGCAGCGCGCAAATGTGTAACGGAGGCTGTTCACCAAAAATGCCTCCGATGGCATATAGCTCACGCCCGGAATGTTGTCCAAACGCAACAGCGCGAGAACTTCGGAAACATGCCGAAACTTCCCGGGTTGATCGGATCAGGCGCAGACGCGACCTCGTATCGACTGTGCCGAATTGCGGAATCCGAGCGACTGTAGCGATTGAACGAAATGAAACGTGCAGAGAATCGCGGCCTGGGAATCTATCCCACGGCTTCAATCATCCTTGATCTCGGCCTTACCATGAGGCGTCTTAGCTCCCGCCTCATCAAGGGTCACGACCACAATCTTGTTACACGACGAAATCAGTTGTTTCGTCGTCTTGTTGCGAGCCTCGGCCTTCATTTCCAGCGATGTCGTACCAAACCGAGTCGCGACGACGCCGATTTCGATGATGTCGCCGCAAGCCGCCGGAACATGAAACTGGAAGTCGCCGATATAAACGGTCGCGATGTTCAGCGTCTCCAGCTGGCAGACGGCATAAATGTAGGCTTCCTCGTCAATCCACGAAACGAGCTTGCCACCGAACAGCGTGTTACGCCCATTCAGATCGGCGGGCATTACCATCTTGCGAGATCGATATTTCACGGCGATCAGTTCCTTCTAAGAACCGCGACACTACCCGCGGCACATCTCGTCGAATCGACGTTGCATTTCTTCCGTTGAGACATCTTCAATTTGATGTCCCAGCAACCACTCGTGGCCGAACGGGTCGAGAAACTTCGCCGATCGCTGGCCGTAGAATTGATCCTTCGGAGCCATCAAAAGTTTCGCCCCCGCCGCGACGGCACGATCGGTCAATTCGTCGACATTGTCGACATCCATATAAATAGTAATCCCAGTTCCGCCAAATGCGAGTGGGCTGAGAATTCCGTGTTCGGGGTATTCGTCCGAGATCATCAAAACGCTTGGACCGAGTTGCAACTGCGCATGACCGACCCGCCCGCTCGGCTCCGTCAATCGAAATTGCTCTCGCGCTCCGAAGACGTCGCAATAGAACTGTATCGCTGTCGGAGCGTTGCGAACACGCAAATACGCCAATACGCGAAGAATTCGATTCGTCACAGGCTGGTCAACATTCATCTTTTGCGTGTCCTTTCTGAAATGCAGGCGCGGTGTGGCCCAGTGCAGTCCCCTCATCCTGAGGCGAATAGACGAGACAAAAGTCTACGATCCATCATGACGAACTTGGAACCCTTAGCGAGGCAGTGTCGGTTAATTCCGAGTTAATTCAGATGACATCAACTCGTTCCTTAGAATTCACCAATCACTTCACCCCCTCCGCGCGTGCCGAGGGAACGCCAGACAGTCATCGAAATGCTGTCGCTAACGGAACGCACCGAACCATCCATTAAGAGGGCGTGAACCATGCCCGAGTGATAACTTCGCGCTGTAACCGCTGCGTACGTACGCTGAGTCACGCTGGTCCCTTCTTCGCGGGAACTGAAGTTAATATCGTAAGTTCGGCCGTCAGAATGAACGTACGGTACAGAGAAATTCGGCCCAAAGACTGTCGTAAAGCCGGTCTCATGAGTGGAGTCGTCGCACCACTCGGAATGCCCCCCGTTGTCATTCAACTGCGGCCCCAGTTCGAATATCGCGGCGCCTGCGAAGTTCGATAGAACTGCGGCATTGGAAGGAGGCGTGGAGCCAGGGTCTGCTGTATTGAAAAACTGTGGTTGATACGATTTGACGTCGGTCGCCGCCAGGGTGTTACTAAGGCCGTCAGTGATGTTGTGACTGCCGATGGAACTGTTCGGATGAAATGCTCCATCGCCGCCGCGATTCGTTACCGGATCGAAAACGAACCACGTTCCCAGGTTAAAACCATAATTGACCGTGTGCGTGATCCCCTCGTCGGGGCCGGCGTCATAGAGTGTCTGGCCATTCGGATCGCTGGGACAAAAATAGACCGGTATTTGCAGTTGGGGTACTCCTGTAGCCATGTTGAGCGGATCGCTCCAGTCGAGATCGACTCGAATCAGTGCGTAATTGCTCGCCTGGTCGATAAACGGCAAGAGACGCCCGTGAATCGACCAGGAACCCCGCGAGGAGATACAGGCACTGGGAGGGAACAACCGATTTGTATCATGATAGTTGTGCAGCGCGATCCCGATTTGCCTGAGATTATTGCGACATTGGGAACGACGAGCGGCTTCACGAGCCTGCTGGACTGCGGGCAGCAATAGCGCAACCAGGATGGCAATAATAGCGATCACGACCAGCAGCTCGATTAACGTAAAGCCACGGTTGGCTCTAAGGGGTGCTCTGGACATCGCCGGCCTCCTGACCATTACCGTTCGCCCGCCGTGGCAGCGTGACCGTAAACCGAGTCCCCCCGGTCGACAGACTCGCGACGGAAATCTCACCTTGGTGTGCCTCGACAATCGACTTGCAAATCGCCAGCCCCAGTCCGGCCCCGCCGTGGTCTCGATTGCGCGAGTAATCGACGCGATAAAATCGATCGAAGATCCGCGTGAGATGCTCCGCGGCGATACCCACGCCTGTATCATCGACGACGATGCGGACCTTGTCACCTTCGAATTCTTCCGTCACGCTCACGCGGCCCCCGGAGGGTGTGTATTTGATCGCATTATCGAGCAGATTGAAGAACAGCTGACTGAGGCTGATATCATCGCCCAGCACCACGCAGGCCTGAGTGATCGACAGCTCCAGCGCAACGCTTTTTTCGGCAGCGACTGTCCGGAATCGATCACCCACGTCGCTGATCAACGCGTCCAGTTGGACTTCGTCTTGAATCTCGGACGGCAGCCCGGCATCATGCCGACTGAGTATCAACAGTTGATCAACCAGGTCGCCCAGACGCTTGGTTTCTTCCAGGTTGACCTCAATCACGTGTTGATACACAGGCACTTCGCGCACATTCCGCAGTACGACTTCGGCCTCGGTCCGCATGACGGCCAGGGGCGATCTTAACTCGTGGGCGGCATCCGCAGTGAATCTCCGCATTTCATCGATCGAACGATGCAGGCGGTCAAACATGCGATTGAGAGTGATCGCCAGACGTCCCAGTTCGTCATGTGAGTTGGAGATTTCCAACCGCTCGGTCAGATTCTCGGCCGAGATCCGTTCAGCGATCCCGTTGATCCGATCGATCGGCGCGAGCGCCCATTTCGCCAGCATGAAGCCGGAAATCAACGACGCCAGCGCCCCCATCGGCAGCAGGGCCAGGGTCATCCAGACATAGGAGAGGAATTCCCGATCCAAGGCCGCACGCGAAGTCAGTACCTGTACCAGCAACGGCTGACTTTGGGAGTCACGAATGGCCTGGGTCAGCAACCGGTAATGCCCCAGCCGGGGGATGTCAATGTCCTGAAAAACGCGCCCCCGCAGTTCTTGCGGATCGGCAGGAATCGGAAGGGGAATCTGGGTCAGAAAACGGCTGCGAAACAGGATGGCACGATCGGCCGTTGCGACTTGAAAATAGTAGTGCGAATGGACCGCGAACAGCCGCTCCAGCCGCCGCGAGAGTTCCTCACGTTCGGTTGGCAGGCTGAGCTCTTCCACGAGCTCTTTGAGTTCTTCGGCCATCACGGTATCGTCGCGCTGGTAGAGATGGCCGCGCACCATCACGAGCATCGCGGACGCGAACCCAACCAGAATCAGTGACAGGACGGCCACATTCCAAACGGTCAATCGCCACCGGATTTTCCAGCGCGTCATTGCAATTCCCCGAGTACGTAACCTTCACCGCGCACGGTGTGCAGCAACGTCGGCAGCCCTTCCCGTTCGATCTTTTTCCGTAAATGGTTGATCTGGACTTCGATGACATTGGTCCAAGTTGCGGTGGAAGCCTTCCAGACGTCACGGGCTAGCATGTCGCGTGTGACGATCTGATTCTTGTTACGCAGCAGATATTCAAGCACGCCGAACTGGCGTTGAGTGAGATCCAGAACTTGCCCGGCGCGAGTCACTCGTCGATTGATCAAATCCATACTGAGATCATCAAGTCGCAACGTCGAATCGGCCGGCAGCACGTTGCGTCTCAAGAGTGCACGCAATCGGGCCACCAGTTCTTCGAAGGCGAACGGCTTCACCAGATAGTCATCGGCCCCGCTATCCAGTCCCGTAATGCGGTCCTGAACAGAATCTCGAGCTGTCACAATCAGAATTGGCTTGGAGAATTCCTCGTTTCGCAGGCGCCGCAGCATTTGCAGGCCATCTCCGTCCGGAAGCATCAGATCGAGCACGATCACATCCAGCGGCATCCGCGAAGCGACTCGGTAGCCTTCAGATCCGGTCATCGCCGTCAGGACCGTGTGCCCTTCTTCTTCCAGGCCAAACCGCAGGCTCTCCAACAGTGGCTTCTGGTCTTCAACAATCAGCAATCGCGACATGCCTATCCCCGAGGTGGTCGATGGTCCATGAACCGGAATCATCGACGATTCTTCGTAGCGGGAGAAGATCATGCGCAACGGCGACTGGCCAGATAATCGAGAATTAATCAGTCGGGGCGTGAAGGCTACAATGTCTTCAGATACTCCAGCACCGCACGTTTTTCGTCTTCGCTGAGCTCCTCAGGAAAACGATGACCGGCTGAACTCTTGCCGGTCTTGGACGTGTCGAAATACCGCCTCCGGTCCGCCGAGAGTAGCCCATCGGGAACGGCTTCGGGAGTAGTAATCTCCAGCCCGACGCGTTGTTGATCGTATCCCGTCGGCGTGCGTTTCCAGATCTTTGGACGCTCATCCGCATGCATTAAATGCCACAGCGTTGGAACCGAACCATTGTGCAAATAAGGGGCTGAGGCCCAGATTCCATGCAGGGGCGGTGCGATATAGCCCTTCGGCAGCCACACGGGATCGGTGGTGTTGTAATTGGCGAGCCAACTATGCTGAAACTTCTCACGATATTCGGCGTTCAATGCCTGGAGTCGCATGGGATCTGTCCCCAGAATATCCAGACTGATGACCTTTTCTGGAAACGTCTCCTTCTCACCATAGGTTCCGTGGCACTTTGCACAATGCTGGTTGAACACCGTCCGGCCACCTTCGACCAATGAAGATTCGACCGGCCAAGGATAGCGTGGGGATTCGAGAGACTCGATCCAAGCCAGGATGTCACGGTAGTCGTTTTCCCAACTGGCGAGGACTTTTTCATCGTTCCGCGGCAACAGCACGAACTGGATTAGTGGCCGATGATGCTTCTTCACCAATCCATCGTAATACAGCCGCGACTTCTTCTTGACGTTCCAGAAAGGCGGGGCGTCGAGATCGTGATGCAGCATTTCGGGAATGTTAAAGGCCTTGATCACCTTCATGTCGGCGTCACGTTTGGCTTCGAGTGCCACACCAAAAATGACCGAATTGGTCGTGCCATGAGTTGACCCGAGCGGCATGCCCAACTGGGCCATGTCCATGTGAGTCAGTTTCTTCCCCAGCCGGATCTTCGTCGCGCGGACATCTTCAACGAGAGTCTCCAACCCAAAATTGGAATTCGGCAGCCCCAGCGTCGCATTACCGTTGACCTGCCCGCCGTGACACGACAGGCAATTCATCACCCATCCGCCCTGCCCGTCGGAAGTATATCCCCAGGCTGGCCCTTCGCCCGGATGTTCGGGGGATTCGACCAAACCATAGCGAGTAAACGCTAATTGCCGACGCACGGTTGGAGTGGCGTCACGGGCCTGGTTGCGAAGTTCTTTGGGCCAAGTCTTCCAGAGCTCGTCGAAGACCTGTTGATCAAAGTCCGGCGGCAAGTACGCCTTGGTCGTCAACAGTTGATAGCCACGAGCTGCAGACGGTGTGAAACTGGCTTCAGCGGAGACTGCCGACGACTGGGCCGCCAATGGGGAGCTCCCGAGGGCCAGCAAGCACACGATCAGCAGGTAAGGCTTAAGTGACATACCACGTAGCCTGACTCTCCAGAGTCGGGCGCTCCTTAGTTTTTTATGAGAGGGGTCGGGCGTTCAAACTGGAAAACCCGACTCAAAGAGTCAGGCTACAAAAACATCAATCCTTCAAGACTCGCAAACCGGCAGCAATCGTGCGGCAGATCTCCTCCACATCATAGACGCATCCGCCCCACGTTCCACCCCCGACTTGCTGCAGCGTCGCCCACAACTTGGTGTCTTCGGGCAGCCGCGGGTCGGCATGCAGGTCGGGGAATGGGCGTGAAGCGAGCAATTTCGTCCCTTCTTCGACACCCACGTTTTTGCCGTCTTCGCCTACGAAATCGATTGTTCCGGTAAGGTTCACGCGATCGACGACGATTTGGATCAAGTCACCGTCTCGGACCTTGCCAATCGGACCACCGGCCAGGGCTTCCGGACCGACGTGACCGATGCAGGCTCCCGTCGAAACGCCGGAAAAACGGGCATCTGTGATGACAGCCACTTGTTTGCCCCACGACAGATGTTTCAACGCGGCAGTGATCTGATAGATTTCCTCCATGCCGGCCCCCAGCGGACCGCGGCACTTCAGGACGACGATGTCGCCCGCCTTGATCGGCCGATCGGTGCGTCCTTTGATCGCGGCGGTTGCGTCGCGTTCGGACGTAAAGACCCGGGCCGGGCCGGTCTTGCGATAAACACCATCTGGATCGACGACGCTGGGGTCGATCGCCGTGCTCTTGATGACTGATCCTTCGGGAGAAATATTGCCAATCGGGAAGGTGACGGTACTCGTCAGGCCGCGACGTCGCGCCTCCGGTGGCGACATGATGACGTCGTCGGGATTGATCCCATCTCGCTCCTTCAGCAGCGTGCGGAGACGCGTGCGGCGATCCGATTTTTCCCACCATTCCAGCAAATCACCCAGTCGCTGGCCGGAGACTGTCATGGCATCCAACTCCAGCAGTTTTAACGCTCGCAAATGGAGCATCAGTTCGGGAACTCCACCTGCGAGGAAGAACTGGACGGTGGGGTGCCCCGTGGGCCCGTTGGGGAGAACATCGACCAGACGCGGGACCTGGCGATTGATGCGACTCCAATCTTCGACCGTCGGCCTCGGCAATCCGGCAGCAAACGCAATCGCCGGCAGGTGCAGCAGCAAGTTGGTCGATCCACCCACTGCCGCATGCACGATCATCGCATTATGAAATGCCTGCGGCGTGAGGACGTCGTACATCGTCTTGCCAGCGTCATCCATCGCCACCAGGGCACTCGCCGAGCGACGAGCCATGTCCAACCAAATTGGCTGGCCCGAGGGTGCCAGAGCGGAGTGCGGTAGCGTCATGCCGAGAGCTTCAGCAATGACCTGTGACGTCGCGGCCGTTCCGAGAAACTGGCAACCACCGCCAGGACTCGCACAAGCATGGCAAGCCGCTTCTGAAGCTTCGTCGAGCGTGATTTCATCATGGGCAAATCGAGCACCCACGGACTGAACCTTGCCCGCATCTTCACCGACTGTGGGAGGCAGTGTCACACCGCCGGGAACAATCACGCCAGGCAGTTGATTGCGTTGCGAAGCGAGTGCCAACATCATCGCCGGCAGACCCTTATCGCAGGTGGCCACGCCCAGCACACCGCGGCGTTGGGGCAGCGATCGAATCAACCGCCGGAAGACCGTGGCCGCATCGTTGCGATAAGCCAGGCTGTCCATCATCCCTACGGTGCCCTGCGTACGCCCGTCACACGGATCGCTCACGAACGCAGCGAAGGGGAGACGTTCCAGTTCGTCGAGACGCTCGGCCGCGGCCCGCATCAACAGGCCGACTTCCCAGTGACCGGTGTGATAACCCAGCGCGATCGGCTTGCCGTCTTCACCGCGGATTCCACCCTGGGTGCTGAGAATCAGATATTGCTTCCGCCCGAGCTGAGCGGGATTCCATCCCATTCCGGCATTCTGGCTGAGGCCAAAGACATCGCCACTCGGGCCGTTCAACAGCATGTCCGGAGTCAACGGCAGCTTGCCGTCCGGACCAGGAGCGTTGGTCAGAATTTCGTAAATCTTGGCGTTGTCACTATCGAGCAGAGATTCCAAAGCAGTAGACATCTTGAATCAAATTGCCAATCAACAGAGGGATAAAAACAGGTTTCAACCAGATTGCACAGCCGGTCGCGAAGATCAGCTCTTGCGCTTGGGAAA
>JAQGHS010000573.1 GCA_028291605.1 Planctomycetaceae bacterium
GTCGCTTCCCTGGCTGTTGGCCGCTGGAGATTATCCGGAGTTGATGGAACAGCCGGGCAGCACCACACCGCAGTCAATCGCCTGGCCGGTGACCGTCAATGGTCGGATTTCTCAACCCGGCGAGCAGGACTTGTACCGGATTGCCGTTCAGCCAGGCCAGCACATACGCGTGCGGGTCGAGGCGTTTCACTTGGGATCAGCGCTGGACGGCTGTGTGCTGGTCTATGATCCCGTCGGCAAGAAGTTGCTGGCGAAGCACGACGATTCGGGCTATCGCGGCAACCCCGATCCCGCGGTCGATTTCGAAGTCCCGCCCGGTTTGAGCGAAGTCGTCATTGCTCTGCGCGACACACTGAATCAGGGGAGCGCGGCACACAGCTATCGCTTGACGATCGAGACAGGCGGACCCGATTTCTTACTCATTCTGGGCAAGAAACAGAACCCGACCAATGAGGAAGACGTTGGCTGGCATCGTATGGATACGTCAGACACCCTGAACCTGGAGCCGGGCAAAGAGGCGAAACTGCGTCTCTCCGTGCGGCGGACGACCAAGGAGGATGAATATCATTACAACGGGCCGCTGCAGGGCTATACCGGGCCCATCTCAGTCAAGGCGCTGAACCTGCCCGTGGGTGTGACAGCCCAGCCGCTGGCCATCCCCGCCGGCGCCACGGAAGCGGAATTGATTGTTGTCGCCACCGCCGAGGCCCCGCGAGAGCCGTTCGAGATCGTGGTGATCGGAGAAGCGACGCGTCCCAATGGCACGGTGATTCGCCAGATCGCCGAACGACGTCTCTATCTCTCCGATCCGGCACTCACAAACATGCCGTGGAACTGGCGCGTCCAAAAGGTGACCTGTGTGACAATCCCCACGGCAGCACCATTGACTGCCAAACCCTAAAACAACCCTCTGCCAGGAGCAGTAGCCGGCTTTGGCCGTTATTAAGAGGAGTTCATGGCGATGGCGATAATCTACGTCTTTCAGCGGGCCGCCTGGATGGGGTGGCTGCTCATGGCGGTTGGCAACCTGCAGGCGGGCGAGCCACGGCTGTCGGCTACTCCCACAGAAGTTCGCCTGTCGACTAATCGCTCACGGCAGCAACTGCTCGTGACGCACGATGCCGGCGACGGTTACCAATACGACTTGACCCGCGACGTTGTGTTTGAATCCGCGGATCGAGCGATCGCTGATGTGGATCAGACGGGCATCGTGCGTCCTGTCAGGCAGGGGTCAACGGTGATCCGTATCAGCTCCAGGGCCGCTATGGGTCAACCGCTGCGGGCAGAAGTCCCCGTTGCCGTGGGCGATCTCGCCCAGTCTCCACCCGTCAGTTTTACCAACGAAGTCATGGCAGTCCTGGGCAAGGCAGGGTGCAACACGGGAGCCTGCCACGGCCATAATTCCGGCAAGGGTGGATTCAAGCTCAGCCTCCGCGGTTACAACCCGGGGCAGGACCTTCACGTGCTGACACGGGACCAGCTCGGTCGTCGCGTGAATCTGCTCACTCCTGAAGAAAGCCTGATCCTGCGCAAGCCGTCGGGATTGCTGCCCCACGGCGGCGACAAGCGGTTTGCCGTCGGCTCACCGTTCTACTCGTTGCTGAAACAATGGGTGGTCGAAGGGGGCAGACCAGACTCCAACCAGCCGGCCCGGCTCGAGCGAATCGAGGTCCTGCCTGATTTCCGGCTGATGCCGCAACCGGGACAGGCGCAACAGATTGTCGTCAACGCGCACTTCGCGAACGGCACAATTCGCGATGTGACCGACCAGGCGATCTTCGAGCTCTCGGCCGAAGGGGTGATCGAAGTCCGCTCCGATGGCCTGGTCACCGGCAAGCGTCAGGGTGAGGCCGCCGTCTTGGTCCGCTTCCTGGGGCAAATGGCCCTCAGTCGGTATCTCGTCATTAGCCACCAGCCTGCATTCGCCTGGAATGATACCCCTGTACATAACTTTGTCGACACGCATGTGTGGAAAAAGCTGCAGGCGATTCAGGTGCTGCCGTCCGATCTCTGCAGTGACTCCGAGTTTCTGCGCCGCGCGACGTTCGATACGACCGGCCTGCCGCCGGACGCCGACGACGTTCGAGCCTTCCTCGCTGACCCGCGGCCGGACAAGCGGGCCCGCAAGATCGATGACCTGCTTGATCGGGAAGCATTCGGCGATTACTGGGCCCTGCGCTGGCTGGAAATCTCGGGCGTCAGAGAAGCCTACATTCGGGGTAAGATGGTCTGGACGCTCTCGTTCTGGCTGCGCGACGCCATCAACCGCAACATGCCCTACGATCAGTTCGTCCAGACGCTGCTGGCCGGTAAGGGAAGTTCACTAGAAAACCCGGCCGTCACGTTCACCGCGACTGAAATCGTCAAGGTGGAAGTGATCCCGCAACTCTTCCTCGGGGTCCGGCTGGAGTGTGCTCAATGTCACGATCATCCGTTTGATGTCTGGAAGCAATCCGACTACCAGTCGCTGCAACAGTTCTTTCTGGAACTGGCCAACAAAGAGGGGCCCGGCGACACCAGCGGCCGTGAGATCCGCAACTTCATCCCCCCAGAGAAATTTCTTCCGTGGGAAATGGGCAAGACCGTCGGGCTGCGCCTGCTGGACGGCAGCACGGTCGACGTGCCCGTGCAACGCAATCGCCGCGAAGTCCTGGGCGAATGGTTGTTTGGCGCGGCCAAAAAGCAAACCGCTCGTGCTATCGCCAACCGCGCTTGGGGCAAGTTGCTGGGCCGCGGCATCATCGAGCCCGTGGACGACATGCGTTTCAGCAACCCGCCGGTCAACGCACCTCTACTGGAGGCCCTGGCCGACGACTTCATCGCCCACGGATACGACTTCAAGCACCTCGTGCGGACGATCCTGAATTCGCGCACGTATCAGCTCAGCTCGATACCCAATGCGAGCAACAGCGGCGAAGAAATGAACTTCTCGCACGCGCGATTGCGGCGGCTATCTGGGGAACAACTGCTGGATGCCATCGTGCAGGCCACGGGTGTCAGTGAAGAAACGAAGGTGACTCCGTTGGGCTTCCGTGCCGCGCAGATTCCCACGGAATACACCGGCTCACGATTCCTGAGCATGTTCGGCAGGCCGAATCAACGCATGAGTCCGTGCGAATGCATTCGTTCCCCAGAAGTCACACTACCGCAAATCCTGCACCTGTTGAATGGCGACACCATCGGTAAGAAGCTGCGAGCGGAAGACAGCACTCTGACCCGGATGCTGGCAGCCCAGCCCCCCAATTCCCAGCTCGTGGAAGACCTGTACGTCGCCGTGTTGAGCCGATTGCCGAGCGATCGCGAACGACGGCTCGGCGAAGCCTATCTCAAGGACTCCGAGAACCAGGGCCAAGGCGCGGAAGACTTGATGTGGACCCTGCTCACCAGTCAGGAGTTCCTGTTCAATCACTGACTGATCGCATTAAGAAGGGCTTGCACATGAATGTTTCCACACGCTCGCTACTCGGTATTACGGTGCTGGTTGCGCTGGTTACGGGTCTCGCCGCGACGACGATCGCCATAGCCCAAGAAAAAGAGGTGACACCACCCAAGCCGATTCGCGTGCTGTTCGTTGGCAACAGCCAGGTCTACTACAACCAGTTGCCGAAGATCGTGGAGGCCCTGGCCGAGTCAGCCCCTAAAGAGCGGCCGCGCATGAGTCCCATCCGTCCAATTGGGCCGTGAGGAGCTCATTCGGCGGCCAGTCGCGATAGGAGGCAAAGTTCCTTGGTATGACCGACTGCCGACTCTGCGTTCCAACGAAGAGTGTTAGAGCGGGAACTCAGTGTGTCGGCGAGAGCGGCGATTGGATTTGTCAGGCGGACCATGCCAATGTGACGTGTAAACTCGGCCAATTCGGTCCAAGTGGAAGCGTGGCTACGAGGCAGCCCGGTCAGCAGCAGGTCCGATAGCTGTTCGTCCAATCTCCGCACAAACTCTTCGATTGGGGATTTGGTCGAGAATTTGGCGTCGAGTTCGTCCTCGGCCAGTCCCGCGGTGTTGCCTGTTGCCTGAATCTGGTGCGGCAGCCAGGGTTGGATTCCCACGCGACGTTGGCCGTCATCCAGGATGAGGCTGATGGGCTGGATCTGCAGCGATCGGCCGGAAACTCGAACATGCCCGCAAACAAACCGGACCTGATCCCCACGTTGTTCAAGAACTTCGACCAGGTCATTGAATCCTTCGCGGGCACGCGCGTGGAACGGATGGATCAGCTCAGCGAATTCACCCTGTGAATCACGCAGGCGGGCAGTCAGCCGCTGATGAGACGCATTGAAATCCACTTCATCAACCCCCTGCACGGCCACGACGTGCAGGTTCTCAGTCCGTCGGCGTGGGCGCAGGCAGGATGGAGGCAGAGTTTCAAATCGTGCGGTCAGCTGCGAGAAACACTCGGCCGAAAACGGCGGCTTCAGTTGTTCCCACTGATAGCTTTGCGGGTGAGTCGTCAGGTTGCTGGCAGTTCTGGGTAGAATGAGTTGTCCACTAGGAGTTCGCTTTCCCGATTTTAACAGGAGCTGCGACGTTGCCAGATTGGCGAGCGACACTCCGCGCACGACGACGGTCGCTGCGAGGTCCGCGAAGGGGCGAGGGGCAGAGCCTGACGCGGGGTCGGGATCAGCGAATGTCTGTTCGACGGCGACCACGCTTCCGGAATCTGTGTCCTGCAGGTAGGCACTGATTGTCGTGTGCCGTTTGCCAGGGCGAACACCCAGCCCGACGCCGATCATTCGCCCTCCCGCGATATCGGTGGCGCGATCGGACCTGGTTCCCCGGATGAGTGGTTGCGGAACGGCTCGTGTACCGCTGCGGATGGCCCGCATGCGGGCGATCAGTTCACCCATCAACTGCACGACATGCCGCGGGTCAAACAGTGCGTCGTGCAGTCGGTACATCTCGTACTGATGCAATAAATCGACCACTAACTCGGCCAGCCACACCAGCCCTTCCGTTCGCAACGCAGGCTCGATACGTGACAGTTTCTGTGACCACGAGTCGGCCACGCCACTCAGCCCTTCACGGCACAGCTCCGATATGTGCTGATCGAGGCTTTCCAGGACAGACTGGGGAATCGGCAAGTCCACCTGCTGCAGGCACAGCAGGCCAGCAAGCCGATCGGCGGGGAGCTCGCGAAACGCCCACACCGCCAGTGGAACCCAGGTCGGCAATAACGCATCTGAGCAGTCTGCCGAAATGTAGCGCAGGTCGCCCGGGACCAGGAATCGCACGGTGCAGCCATCATTCAGGAATTGCGCGACGGGCTTGGTGCCGCGGGTCAATTCGACCAGCACGCCCTGTTCGAATCGCTTCCGGGCCTGCAGGATTGCGGGCTTGCGAAACTGGGCGATCAAGGCCTCATCACTGATTGTGCCTGGATCCCATAGATCATTGGCACGAGGGGACTCCGGCGATGCGCGGACTTGAGAAACGGCATCGTTCAATTCCACATCAGGTCCTGGCGGCGTACTGGCAACCTGAGCTGGAATTTGCTCCGTAGGCAACTGGGACGTAGGCAAGGGCGACGCAGGTGTCTCCGCGGCTCCTCCGTTGTCTGTTACTTGAATTTGATACGCCAACACGGATCGAATGATGTGGCGGCTGATTCCAGCGAGTCCGCTCGAACAGACGGCGTCATGGACAGGTTTTCCTGCGGGGAACCGGCACGTAATTCCATCGGACCAGCGAAAGATCAATTCGCCGCCGTGTTCGTCGTGGATCTCGCACGTGACTTCCTGCGCCTCCAGTTCCTTCTGCGCGCGCTTGACCGTCCCGCGATTCGTCAGCGTCGCGAGATCATCAGGAGTCAAAGCCAGCAGATCGGCTCGTCGCATCGGGATTACTTTCGCACCTTCTCGGCAACCCAGCTCGCCAGTTCACCAGGTGTCATAGCGCCCACGTGCCAGCCCATTTGGACCAGGCGCGCGGCAACTTGGTGATCGTAAGTAGGATTGGCTTGTTCGTCGAGGGCCGCCAGTCCGAGCGCCGTCACCCCACTTTCCACTAGTTTTCTCGCGACTGAATACAATCTATCGATCGGAGCCCCCTCGTAGAAATCGGTAATCAGGACGACGATCGTGCGACGTGGATTCTCCACCAGTTCCGCGGCATAGGCCAGGGCCTGGCCGATGTCCGTGCCGCCCCCCAGTTGCACTTTCATCAATGTTTCCACCGGGTCCATACATTCCGCAGTCAGATCCACGACGGCCGTGTCGAAGATACACAAGTGGACTTTCAGCATCTTCATACTGTAGAAGATGGCCGCAGTGACCGCGGAATGTATCACGCTGTCCATCATGCTGCCCGATTCGTCCACCAGCACAATCAACTGCC
The DNA here is from genome assembly GCA_028291605.1 of Planctomycetaceae bacterium. Taxonomy (GTDB): domain Bacteria; phylum Planctomycetota; class Planctomycetia; order Planctomycetales; family Planctomycetaceae; genus JAKFVC01. The sequence continues at coordinate 6,331 of JAQGHS010000573.1, forward strand.
AGCGATCCACCTGCCGCCGGATTCGGGAATAGAAGAACGGCGTCTCGATCAGGATCCGTTTGTGGTCCGGTTCGTAATGCTTGAGGTTGCGACGCAGCGTGGTGCGGATGTCGAAGTTCTTGGCGATTTTCAGATGAGACCGATTCCGCCGGTCGAGCGAGCCTTGAAAGGCATTCCGCACTTCCACGGCCATTTTCTTCATCAGCTCTTCAACAGTCTGCCGCACCAGATGCTGAGCGACTTTGAGCACGTCCTGGTTCATCAAGTGCTTAGTACGCAGCACCGCCTTGAGTAACGTTTGATTGGGTTTGGCGCGCGATAGCACTTCGGGATTGGTCACCATCTCATCGAGCTGATAGCGTTCCAAGGCATCCTTCTCGAGACGCTCAATCGTCCGCTGCGGAAAGAGTTCGTGGATCCGATTGATCCAATCAGGGACCGTCAGCGAAGACTCGCCCAATCCGCCAGCCTCACCGCCGTCGCGCCCGCGGACATTGCGTCCCCCGCCATATTCACGGTCGTAGAGAAATTCCAGACATTCATCGCGCGCCTGATCCTCGGGACCCAGGCCGCCACAGAGCTGTTCTGATCCGGTTCCCATCACCAGTCGCCAGCGAGCTTGACGGTTCGAGTCAGTCATGAGTTGCCTTCAATCCGTATTTCTCGATCGCTTCAAACAGTCGTTCTTCAAACGCCAGAGCTTCGGCAGCGGTGGACTCGTCAACAGTCAAGCTGCCAAGCGGTTGCACGCGCTTCAGGCCCAGCGATTCAAACAATGTTGTCAGCATATAGTGCTTCTCGCGCGGTGTGAAATAGGTGAATGCGAGACGCAACGCCGGTAAGGACGACTGAAAGTCGTCCGCACCGAATTCCATCAGCAGGCGGTCGATTGTCTGGACGAGCTTTTCGTGCCGTTGAGCGACTTCTCTGGCCAATGCAAACAGACCCGCGAGAAAATCTCCCAAATCACCGGGAACGGCAAACATCAGCAAATCCGACAGAATCTGTTCTTCGTCCGCGACCCCCAGCGTCCACAAAATACCGGCCGCTCCCCCGCGCACCGCTGCCGATTTGTGTGGATCGCTTTCCACGCGCGCCAGGACGGCGATGAATTCACTGCGATCAAGATCGACGCCTTCTGGCACGTTCTCCGTTCGCTGGCTGGCTTCGAGCAGCGCTTTCATCCCCTGCAAGAGAGCTGCTTCATTGCCCGCGGCTTTGCCCAGCATTTCCAGCAACCACAACGAACGCCCGAACGCATCATTCAGGATGCGGCCGATCTGGGGCAGGCGACTCGTGCCGAACGCTTCGTCGTGACAAAATAGAAACAGGACATGCCGCAATGCCGTGGACGCACCGAGGAATTGGGCTTCTTCTTGAATCAGATCGCTGAGTCGATCCAGCAGGGTTATGGAAAGCGTCTCGACCCCCGCCTGAGCGGCCTGAACCAGCAGCGCGGCAGCACCTGCGGCATCGCGGTCGTGATCACGTGCGATCTCGGTCAACCGCGCGGCGACGGCATCTGCCAGGGACGTTCCGTAGCGCGAGGCCTCAATGCAAGTCGCCTCGAACTCGGGACTCCAGCGGATGCGCCACGCTTCCCACAGTCGAGAGATATCTTCGCGGCCGAGAAAGTCCGTCCCGCCCGTGCGGTCATAGCCGACGATCCCCAGCACCTTCAGCCGGTGCAAGAGGCGGCTCTTGGGCAGATCTGCAGTTGCGAGCAAATCCAGTTCAACGGTGCGTACGCCTTGCGAGGTGTCGAGATTGGCGTCCGCCAGTTGGCGGCGAATGTCCAGGACCAGCGGAGGCATCCGCGTCCCCTCCGCCAACCGGCCCCGCCGACTCCCCCGCAGGACGGCATGGATCGCATCGATAAACGGAGACTGGCAGCCATATTCCAACTCATCCTTGATCAGCGACGATGTGACGGCGTCGATCAAATCGCCTCTCCAGACATGAGTTCTTCCACGCAAGGCGGCCAGCGCCCGAGCTGACGTTTCGACGGCGATCAAATCGGCCGTACTCAACGTCTGCTTCCGTTTTCGCAGCTCTTCCACCAGCGTGATCAGTAGCGGTCGATGCGAGAATCCCTGGCCCGCCTGACGCTGGTGCCACGCATGTTCATAAAAACCGGGACTGGGCATTCCGGCGTTGTAGCCCGTCAGACTGTCGAGGCGATCGTAAGAGTAGGTGGTCAGCGCGATCCCGGCTTCCTCAATTTTCGGCCGTTCCGTTGAGTCTTCGTCATCGTCTACGGGCGTAGTATCGTCGAGCCCGGGACATTCAAATCCATCCAGACGTGCGGCGAGAGCGCTGCTATGAAAGCCGCCAGTCACGATCAATAACGGCCCCTTCACTTTCTGGCGTACCGCGCGAAT
>JAQGHS010000587.1 GCA_028291605.1 Planctomycetaceae bacterium
CCGAATTTCTGCAGAGCCACCTCGCAAGCCCGTTCGGCTTCCGCGGGGATTCCAACATCCGCCTGAATCAATTCGACCTGACGTCCACGTTCCCGGATTTCCTTGCCAGTTGCGTCCAAACTGTCGGTTTCGCGCCCCACCAGGATGACGTCGGCACCGGCTTCGGCAATGGCCAGAGCCATCTCACGGCCAAGTCCACGACTGCCACCGGTAATGAAGAGTCGTTTGCCATCGAGACGAAAACGATCCAGGACGCTCATGTCGGATTCCTTCAAGAATGTCGGTCAGGCTGTCGCGTGTTCGGGCAGCATAAAGCAGTCGTGATAGAAAGGCAAAGGCTTACACTGTAGCCGCGTTCGCCAGAACGCGGGGCATGTGCAACCCGCGTTCTGGCGAACGCGGCTACGGCCGGCCTACACTTCACCCGGCCACAACGTCAGTGGCCACGGACAATACGGCTGCAGCCACCGAGCGGCTTCAACAGTCGGCACCAGTACGACCAATTCTTCCGGTGTCATCGCAGACAAATCCAAATCTCCCAGGTGACGCCACTCCCGCTCCGTCAACCAATCATGACGCGGGGTACCACCAGTGCCCGTGGCCGATCGTTCGCCACTTAGCTGAAAAAAAGGTCGTTGGAAATCAGCCAGTCCCGTCCACAGGCTTTCACCACCATAGACCGCCGGTCGCACACCGCGCTGTTCCAGGACATCGCGCCGGATACTGATCGCGAATGGCTCGAAGTCCCACCGGGCTCGATGCGTTTGGAAACACCTCAGGCTGGGCAATACGCGAATGGGGGCGGCGGTAAAACTGACGATCGGATAGCCACCCCGAATGGTCCTGCCCGATCCAATCAAACGCCGTTCCGTCACGATACGACGCAACGTATGCAGCGCCGAATGATCCGCCGTCGGGCTGGCATCGAGCAGGCTATCTAAATAGTCATCCTGAGTCTGCCGCGGCCAGGGACCAGGACAGGCCCGAGTGGTATGCGTTAAATAAGGGACCAAGTCATCGGAGGGCAGGGCCGATAGTGACAGGATGGAATCTGCCGCCACCGATAAGTCCCCTTCGTCTCGCCGCTCGCCAAAGGGTCGCAGCCATTCTGAGTCGGGAGCCCACAACGTCGCCCCCAAGTCCAGCAGTTCCTGCCGTACGGCCTGCGGTTGCAGGTCCGGCAGATCAACCAGAATGATGTGACCGTCACCCCGCTGAAGTCGTTCGACCAGCAGTTGATGAATATTGCCCCGCGGACGAACGGACAAGACGAGCAACTCATCCGCCTGCTGAATCAACGGCCGGTCCCGGACATCAGCCTCAGCACCATCGACCGATTGCGTCTCGACCCCAATGCGCTCAGCGCCGCGTAACACAAAGTCAGATCCAGCAGTCCCCAGGTTGATCAACAGCATCTGCCGCCGATCACACAGGCGCCGCAAGCAGGCCCGCAATCCACGCAGCCAGTCCGCCTCCGGAGCAATCAGCCGCGGCATCCGCGACATGACGATCGCCACTCGTGAGGTGTCGCTCATGGGCCGTTTGCCTCGACATGGATGACGGGGAGGGTGAGGCTCCTGCCGAACCGCATGGTTTCTCGATGGACCTGGCGGCTCGGCGGGAGCCTCGCCCTCCCATCAACCGCCACAACAAACGAAACGCAATCTACAGCATCAAATCCGGACAAATGCGTTTCAGCTCACCGCGCAGATAGGTCTCGATATCGCGGGCCACATCAAAATTGGCCAACGCGTATTGTGCGATCTCTTCCGCCTGAGGCACGCTAATATGCCGGATCACTTCTTTGATCTCGGGAACGCTGCTGGGATTCACGCTCAGCCGTCGCATCCCCATCCCCACCAGCAGAGCTGTATAAATCGGCGAGGAACTCATCTGCCCGCACACCGTGACCGACACGTTATGTTGCCGCCCGGCCTGAATCACCATCTGAATCAGCCGCAAGACCGCAGGATCGACCGGGCTATATAAATCCGCGACCGTCTGATTCGAGCGATCGACAGCCAGCGTGTATTGGATGAGGTCATTGGTCCCAATCGAGAAGAAGTCGACTTCCTTCGCGAACTCCACGGCCAGGACGGCCGCTGACGGCACTTCCACCATCATGCCGATGGGAATGTTCTTCTTGAACGGGATTCCCTGCTCGTAGAGTTCATCCATGACTTCGTTCAACAGGTACTTCGCCTGACGCAATTCATGCAGGGTCGTGACCAGCGGAAACATGATCCACAGATCGCCATAGACCGCGGCCCGCAGCAGTGCTCGCAACTGAATCTTGAACAAGGGCCGGTTCTGCAGGCACAGTCGCAGACTGCGCAGACCGAGGAACGGATTGGCCATTTCTCCGGCATACGGCTGGATCGAACGGGGCAGCTTATCGGCCCCCAGATCCAGCGTCCGGATGACGACCGGTTCGTTCTGATAGGGTTCGAGAACACGCCGATAGGCCTGATAGTGATCCTCTTCGCTGGGGATCTTGTCCTGTCCCAGGTAGAGAAATTCCGTCCGGTACAGGCCGACACCCAGAGCCCCGTGTTGAATGCAGTGCTCCACCTCTTCGGGGAATTCGATATTCCCCATCAACCGCACGGCGACGCCGTCGGTCGTTTCGGACGGCAAGTCGCGCAGCGTTTCAAGGTGGGTCGCGATGGTCCGCAGCTTCTCGGCCGAATCGCGATAGCGGACGAGGGTCTCTTCATCGGGGTCGATGATGACTTCGCCAGCATTTCCGTCGATGATGATATTCTCACCGCCCGAAACTTCCGACAGAAACTGCCCCAATCCCACGACCGCGGGGATACCCAGCGCTGCCGCCAGAATCGCAGTATGGCTGGTGCTGCCGCCATCCTCGGTCGCGAACCCCAGGATTTTCGACCGGTCCAGATGAGCCGTTTCACTGGGGGTTAAATTCGATGCCAGCAAGATGACCGGCATCGTGAGCTGGCTGAGTTCTTCGCGATTGGCGCCGAGCAGATTCCGCAGAATCCGCTTTTCCAGGTCGTAGATGTCATCGGCCCGCTCGGCCAAATATTTGTCGCCGAGGTTTTCAAATTTCTGGGCATAGTGCCGCAAAATCTTGCTGGTGGCATGCTCCGGCGAATACAGGCGGTGAATCAGACCTTCGATCTCGTTTTTCAGCTTGGGATCACGCAGTAACTGCAGATGAGCCCCAAAAATCGCACCGTATTCTTTGCCGAGTTGCTGCGAGGCCAAAATCTCGTTTGCGGCAATTTCCTCCGTAATCGCGTCATAAGCCTGCCGAAAACGCACCAGTTCGGCATCGACCACTTCCTCGACGACGAAACGCGTGGGAATCCGAAAGTCTTCGGTCCCCAAGACAAATGCCGATCCAAATGCAACGCCCTTGGCAGCCGCAATCCCGCGGTGGACACGCATGAAGACCTTCGAAGATTACGAGTGAATGCTCTGGTAAAATGGGGAGGTTGGCCGCAGCGGGATTCACCTCCTGAACAGGTACAGCATTATACCAAATCCTTCACCGGCAAGCGCCTCTGTCTTTTGGCCATTTGTCCCACGGATCGATTGTGCCCCCTCGCTCAATCAGCCGGAGGGCGTTAGCCCCCGGTTCTAGTTTCGGTCGACAATTTACACATAAACCGGACGCTAACGCGTACCGGCTGATTTACAGAATGTTTTTCTTACGATTGCCACAAACATTGACGAGTCCGAAGACTACCCTGATGCTCATCGTTCAAGTGAATAATCCGAGCTAGCGTCCGGTTCTTGTCGTAGGATGGACTTTCAGCCTGTCGCGTTAATTTTCGGTTGACAGGCTGGAAGCCCATTCTACGGTTGGAACGCAGCCCCCATTGTGATTCCAACCGTGGGCTAGCGCCCAGCGGCTGATTTCGACTAATCCCGCAACACCGAAATCGCATCCCTTACCGTGACCCAAAGTAGAACAGCACCATCGCCATCGTAATGTTTTCCAACCACAACGGGGCATGACTTTGCGTTCCCAGGATTTGCAGCAAGGAGGTCACCACCAGAGCGACCAGCACGGTGACGGCCTTCGCATCAGCCCACCACCGAGACTCCTGGACATAGCGACCGCGATACCACCAATTCAGGAATCCGCGGAACGTCGTACCTGCAAAGTAAGCCAGCAGCGTGATGAAAATCGCAAACGTGGATGCCTCGGCCAACTTCCCCGCTCGGAATTGGTAAACCGCGACCCCGATAAACGAGCCCAAGATCAGGAAGCGAATCGTCCCGCGCGGCAAATACAACGGCAGCGGCTCTTTCGGAATGATGTTGTCGTCTTCCAACTTCCTCAGCGTATCGGGCGGTAACTGCACAAATCGACGAGATGTGAAGTAGTGAGCCAGTGCGACCATCAAGGTTTCCGCCCAGACCGCCTCGATCTCCAAGCCTTTGACGATGTCCGTACACGTCACACCGACCACAATCAATGTCAGCAGTGCCCGCACGCTGCCACTGGGCAGGCCCAACGGGTAGCGGAACGGATTCTCGGTATCGTAGTCTGTTTTCGTCGACATGCGGTCATGCTTCCTATTAATATGCCTTCTCACGAATCTGGCCCAGCCAGATCCTTATCCGATCACACTTGTCAGTTATAGATTCTCGTAGGAGTCAACGTCGGCCGCCAGCGTTTGGATCAATTTCGACGTTCGAAGTGCTTCGTAATCGCATCGTAGGACGGGTCCGCATCGCTTCCTCTACTTTTTTCGAGCAGAATGTGAGTCACCCATGCCCTATCAGAAAGTCGTCGTTACGGGTGCCGCTGGCAGATTGGGACAAGCCGCCATTACCGAGCTGCTCGCCCACGGGCATGGGGTCTGGGGAATTGATTGCGTGCGACCGGAAACCCTGCGCTGTCGTTTTCTGCCAGTCGATCTGACTCAACCGTTGGCGGTCCTGGATGCGCTGCAGGGGGCCGATGCCGTCCTCCATCTGGGAGCCATTCCCGGTCCGCAGTCTCAACCGGCATCGGTGACGTTCACCAATAATGTGCTCAGTACCTACAACGTGATCGAAGCGGCCGCGGCGCTCAAAATCGGTCGTGTCGTCTCGGCATCGTCGGTGTTTGCCCTGGGTTGGGCCGAAGAGGCCGCCGCCTTCTGGCCCGAAACGGTCCCCGTTGATGAGTCCCATCCTCTGACCCCCTTCGAAGCTTATGGCCTGTCCAAGCAAATCGGAGAAGACATCTGTGCCGCCACCAGTCGCCGTACGGGGATGAGCATCGTGAGTCTGCGATTGATGAACATCATTCAGATCGATGGCTACTTCGCCTTACCTTGGCCAAGACCGACTCGCGACCGCGGCTTAAGATTCGTGATGTGGCCGTACGTCGACATGCGCGATGCCGCCCGTTCCTGCCGCCTGGCACTCGAGGCCCACACCACAGGCCACGAAGCCCTGTTCATCGCCGCCACAGACACGCGATTCGACGCCCCCACGGTGGAATTGCTGAAAGAAGTGGCCCCCACAACGGTGAGGGTCACCGGTCCGCTGCCGGA
>JAQGHS010000611.1 GCA_028291605.1 Planctomycetaceae bacterium
CGGACCGAGTCATCTGGAAACGTATGACCTCAAGCCGCAGGCACCGGATGAAATCCGTGGGCCCTTCCGTCCCATCGCGACGAACGTGCCGGGAATCGACATCTGCGAACACCTGCCGCTGCACGCCAAGGTGGCACACCGCTTCTCGCTGATTCGCTCTTGTTCGCACGATGAGGCGGATCACTTCGCCGGCCACCGCCGGTTCCTGAGTGGCTTCGGCAAGCTGAAACCGGGGACGGGCTACGAATCGTTCTATCCTCAGGTCGGCGCCGTCGTGAATCGGCTGCTCTACCAACAGCAGCAAGGTCTGCCACCGGCGATTGCGGTCGGTGGAGTTGTCGTGAACGGCCCCGACTATGCCGCGGGGGTTTCAGAAGGTTATTGGAGCAGCGTCTACCGAGTGCCGATCGTCAATGGCAGCCTGCGGGATGCCAGCCTGACGGTCGATCCGACTCGGCTGGGCGATCGGCTGGCATTGCGTTCCGGACTCGATCGTTTGCAGCGGGAACTGCAGAATTCCGACACGCGTGAAGCGATTGACGCGTTCAACAACCAGGCCGTCGAGATCCTCACCACAGGCAAGGCTCAGGCGGCCTTCGACCTGACTCTAGAAGACCCGCGGATTCGAGACAAGTACGGCGACGGTTATGGCCAGGAAGTGCTGACGGCAGTCCGCCTGGTGCAGGCGGGAGTCAAGTTCGTCACTGTCCGCGCACCAGGCAGCGGACCGGGGACGAAGGCCTACGACTGGGACGATCACGCCGTGAACTGGGATCTGCTGGGGGCCATGCACGCTCGGTTGCCCAAGTATGACCAGATTGTCTCCACCGTCATCGACGATCTGTACGACCGCGGTCTCGACAAACGCGTCCTGTTGGTGGTGACCGGGGAATTCGGTCGCACGCCGCGTCTCGAGTATCGCGATGGACGGATCGGCCGCGACCATTGGCCCAGTGCGATGTCGATTCTGATGGCCGGGGGCGGGATCAAGACCGGCCAGGTGATCGGCGCGACCGACGCGTTTGGTGCGCGTCCGAGTGCCCACCCGCTCGATCCGACTGATATCCTCGCCACCATCTACAAGCACCTCGGGATCAATCCCGAGCATCACATTATGGACCCGGGTGGGCGGCCGATCGCACTGACCACAGGTAAGCCAATTGCCGAATTGTATTAGTCGTACGCAACATATATCCAGTAATCATCAAGGAGCAAACATGACGACTTGGCGCTGGATTGTGCTTGGCAGTTGTGGAGTTCTGCTGTGTGGCTCGCTGGTCCATCCCGTGGGAGCGGCAGAGCCGGTGACTCTGGAAAACGTGCAGGCTCCGGGGCCCAATAAGTCCGACGAACCGGTGGGGAAGGAATTCTCTCTCGATAAGGCAGTGACGTTCCTGGATTCGGCAGCTCTGGCCTGGCAGAAGCAGCGACAGTGTTTTACGTGCCACACGAACTACGCCTACTTGTACGCTCGACCGCAGATCGACGCCCAGGCCGTGGCTCATCAAACAGTCCGTAAGTTCGCTGAAGACCTCGTTGAAAAGCGCTGGGCCGAAAAAGGACCGCGCTGGGATGCCGAAGTCGTCGCCACAGCCGCAGCGTTAGCGTTTAATGACGCCGCCACCACCGGCAAACTGGCCCCCCTGACGCGCCAGGCTCTCGACAAAATGTGGACGCTTCAACGGGAAGATGGTGGCTGGAAGTGGATCAGTTGCGACTGGCCCCCGATGGAGTCCGACGATCACTATGGAGCGTGCCTGGCGGCAATCGCCGTTGCGGTCGCCCCTGAGAATTATCGTCAGACTCCGGCTGCTCAAGCGGGCATCGCCAAGCTGAAGGCCTATATCGAAAAGAATCCTCCACCCACGTTGCATCACACGGCCATGTTGTTGTGGGCCTCATCGACGGGCGAGGCCTTCCTGACGACCGAACAAAGCAAAGCAGCGGTCGACAAATTGCTCGCGTTACAGCAGGCCGACGGTGGTTGGAGATTGCCCAGCCTGGGGGACTGGAAGCGCGACAACGGGGATCCGCAATCCAAGGATAGCGATGGCTATGGGACCGGCTTCACGATCTATGTGCTCCGCCAAGCTGGCATCCCGGCCGATGATGCCCGATTGCAGCGCGGTGTCGAGTGGCTCAAAAAGAACCAGCGAGAAAGCGGCCGGTGGTTCACGCACTCATTGAAGAAAGAGAGCCAGCATTTCATCTCGCACGCCGGGACCGCGTTTGCGGTAATGGCCATTCAAGCGTGTGACGCCAAACGGACAGCGGCGGTGACGAAGTAGCCGCAGGGCATTGTCGAGTACTAACGTCTTCGCCGTCAGCCGTATTGTCTATTCCCAGACATCGCCAGTCGCCGCCTCTACCCGAACAACTTCTCGACAGGCTGGCCGCCATCAACGATCTTCAGCGGCCGGCCAATCGGGCTCATGTTCTCTTTGCGGGGATCCACCTTGAGCGACTTACAAACCGTCGTGAACAGATCCGCCACTGAGACCGGATCGCGTTCGATAGCCATGCCGTCTTTCGTCGAGGCTCCAATGACTTGTCCGCCCTTTACGCCACCGCCGGCAATGGCGGCGTTGAAGACGCGCGGGTAGTGATCGCGACCGGTACGCGGATTAATACGGGGCGTACGACCAAACTCACCCACCCACAACACCAGCGTTTTGTCGAGTCGACCGCGATCCTTTAGATCGGCCACCAAGGCGGCGAACCCCGGATCACATTGCTCGGACAATGTCTTGCAACGGTTGAAATTGTCGTCGTGCGTATCCCAATTTCCGAGCGTCACTTCGACAAACGTCACTCCCGCTTCGACCAATCGCCGTGCCAGCAGACAGCCCTTGCCGAACTGAGTGTCACCGTATTTGTCGCGCAACGCTTGTGGCTCAGCGCTCAGGTCAAACGTCTTCACCTGCGGACTCTGCACGAGTTTCCTCGTCTTTTCATACAACCGCTGGTGATTGGCCACGACGGTCTCACCGCCCCGTTCGGCGAAGTCCTGTTCCAGTTCATTCAGGACTCCAAGTCGCCGGTTAAAGCGACTGCTCTCGATTAACGGCGTCACATTCTGAGGGATCTGTCCCGGATTCTGCACGGCAAACGGCTCATAATCGACCCCCAGGAAGCCGGCCCCCACGGTCCTGCCCACCGATACGACCGCGGGCAAGTCGTGTGCGGGATCACCAATCTCCTTGGCAATCGCCGAGCCCAGGCTGGGGTGCTTGACGCTCCCTGACGGAACATAGCCGGTATGCATTTGATAGAGCGCCCGCTGATGATTGCCTTCCTTGTTATTCAGCGATCGAATCAAGGCGACGTCGTTCATCTGCTGAGCAATGTTGCTCCAACCCTCGGCGATTTCAATACCGGGAGTCGCAGTCGTGATGGCCTTGGTGGGGCCTCCCGTATCCAGTCCCGGCTTCGGATCGAAGGTTTCAAACTGACTCGGCCCACCTTGCATGTAGAGCAGGATCATCGACATCCCTTGCTTCCGCAGCTCGTCGGCACGCAGGCTGATCACGTCGCGGAAACTGAGCGTTCCCGCAGCGATGGCGCTCGCCGAAACCGCATGCAGAAAACTGCGCCGGGTGAGACCATTCCGGGACAGGCTGATCGCTTGATGATGAAACAGGTTCATAGGGCACCCTTCGTGTCGCTGATCGCGGTATCGACGTCATCAGCCGGAACGCGCTGGCGTCCGGTTCGAAATTCATTCCAGCCGTCAAGCTCTCAGAACCGTGGGCTAGCGCCCAGCGGCTAATAAATCAGGATTTCTCCCCGACCAACGACCAACTACCGTTTCGTCAGGAACTCACTTGAGTTCAATAAGCTCCACATCAGATCCTCATAGCCTTCCCGTCGATTCGGAGCACTGCTCAGGAATTTACGGCAGATCTTTAACTCTTTGTCTGAAGGCTGTCGTGACAGAACCAGCAGATAGAGTTCCGTCAGCGCATCGTCGTCGTTGGAGAAATCCTGCAGTATGCGAGCCAGCCGAGTCTGCCCAGTTCCACGTGTGAGTGATTGCAATAGAGGGCTATTCATGAAGAACAGCACCTGCGGCACCGTCCCCGTGATTTCATCCTGGGGAGTCGAGGGATCAAATCCAAACAACGCGTTGAACTGACCACGTGGAGAATTATCGACCCGCTGTCCCGCTCCGGCACCGCGTTGCGGTGGGCGATTGCCTCCCAGATCGCTGATCCCTAACACAGACGTCAGGGCATCGTACAACTGATCGGAACGCAGCCGCGTCGGCACGGCAGCGGCGAATGTCGGGGCGGTCTCGGTCGGCAATTTGGCGCGGACCGACCGCTGGTAGGCGTGAGTATTGGCGATCGTTCGGAACAACCACTTGATGTCATAGTCGTGCGCGGCGAACTGGCGGCTGAGCAGATTCAGCACCTCGGGAGAATTGGGCTTCCGTTCGGGGCCGATGTCATCGATCGGCATGAAAAACCCTTCACCCAGCATCTCGGACCAGATACGGTTGACGAAGGCCTTTGCAAACCACTCGTTGCTGTTGCTGGTGAAGAGTTTCGCGGCCAGCTCTCGACGTTCCACATCTTTCATGCCGGCATTGGCTTTGACATTGCTGACGAAAAAGGCCGGATCCATCTTCCTGCCCCGATCACCCGGATCTTCCAGATTCGGCATGTAGTGCTCGAGCGATCCCCGGCCTTGTTGCTCAGGGATCGGCATGGCCTTCAACTCTGCGGCAGTCAGCGCACCGTCCTTATTGGCGTCGGCACGCTCCATTAATAGGGTGAAGACGCGACGGAATTGATCGTTGCGAACCTCGTCCAGGGTTATCTTGTGGTCGTTATTCCGATCGATCTGCTGGATGAATTTTTCGGGCTCCCGGGCAATTGCCCCTGGCTCTGCAAAACGTCCCCCACCGGGACCAGCATCCATCGAGACCACTCTGAACGAGAGAGGTCCTGCATTTTGATCGCGTCGCAAGGCAACACGGGGGAAGAACGCTGCCAGTTCATGAAACTGCTCGCGTTTCCATTTGTCGGTCGGGTGATCGTGACAGTTTGCGCACTGGATTTGAATCCCCAGGAAGATCCGCGAAGCCTCCGAGGCAACTTCTTCCGGATCTCCCTGATGAGCGAAGAACAAGGCGGTGGCGCCACTTTCCTGCACGTCGCCCGTCGCCGTCAGCATGTCCGTCGCGATCTTGTTCCAGCCACGATTCTCCGTGAAATTCTGGACCATCCAGGCTTCGAATTGCTTCTGAGAAATCCGTGAGCGGGGATCGGTCGCTCGCGAATACAGGACTTCCCGCCAGTATTGAGACCAGTTGCGAGCATAATCTGCCGATTCCAGCAGCCGATCGATGGTCTTGGATCGTTTGGCCATATCGGGATCCAGACCGAACAGCGAAACCACGTTCGGTTCGGGTGTCGTCCCCGCCAGATCGAAAGTCACGCGTCGCAGAAAATCTTCGTCAGTCGTCCGCGCTGCCGGGGTAAGCTTCGCGGCTTTGAGGTCGGCATCAATCAGCGAGTCAATGCGGTCGGACACGTCACGCGTCGGTAAGGGAGCTGGTAGTATCCCCGCAATCTCGTTGTCAGTCTTCGACTTAGGCGAATTGGCGGCGATTTGCGGGGACTTAGTATTTGGCAACCCCGCGTCCTCGGCAGACGCTGCCGGAACCATGAAGTTGAGCATCACGCTCAGGGCAAAGGTTGTCGCCACTGCGAACACAACAGCGAACCGAC
>JAQGHS010000627.1 GCA_028291605.1 Planctomycetaceae bacterium
ATCCAGCGTTTGACGAGGTCGAGCTCTTCCGCACTGAGCGGCGTCCCTTCCCCTTCGGGCGGCATCTGGATGCCATCCTTCCCGGTCAAGACGTCGATCAGCCGGCTCTCGTCCGGCTTCAGGGGAACGAGTCCTTCACCGCTGGCCCCCCCTTTGCGGATCAGCGTGGCCGTGTCGAGTCGCAAGCCCGACTTCTGCTGCAGGATGCCATGACAGGCATAGCACTTCTTGGCGAAGATAGGTTTGATTTGGCGTACATAGTCGACGTCGTCCGCGGCGAGCAAGGACGAAGTTGAGCTGACGAGCAGAATCGAAAAGCAGGCCGCAACCGTGATGAATCGCGCGGTCCCCATCGAGTGGACTCGAACGCATGCGGCAGGTCGGGAAGGTGCTCGAGGCTGATCAACTGCCATCGGGAACTCCGAAGTCAAAACCCAGGTACCAATTATTGCTTCAGTCAGGATTGCGAATGCGGTTTGCGGGAAACCGAATAACGCGGTGAAACTTCTATTACTTTAGCGACCATTGGAGCGGAAACATATCTAATGTTGTGGATATGACGGGCGTGGAGGGAATCATCAGCTCCAATTTCTCTCACAAGACAGCGCGGATATCTTGAGGCGTACACACGATTCGCTTGTATTGTCTGATTGTCCTACTATATGATTAATGGTTCGGTAGCATTTTTTGAGATCGCTGCGCTCGCTCCTGCCTGACTTCCCGCCTGCCGTCGCTCGCACACGCCATTTCAAATCATGAATTCTGTTCATTTTTGTTCTCGTGCCTCCTGGTGAAGGGAAATGCGATGCGAAGTACTGTGGTCTCTCGACGTCGGTCGTCGGCATTTACGTTGATTGAGTTGCTGGTGGTGATTGCCATCATTGCCGTATTGATTGCGTTATTGCTGCCGGCCGTGCAGCAAGCGCGCGAGGCGGCTCGGCGGTCGCAGTGCCGCAACAATCTGAAGCAGTGGGGATTGGCCATGCACAATTACCACGACACAGTGACCGCATTTCCGTTCGCGACCGCGGGCTATCCGACCAATGGTAACTTCCCGCGCCATACCTGGATCGTGAGCCTGTGGCCGTACATCGAGCAGGGTAACTTGTACAATGCCTACAATTTTTCGCTCGGGTTTCATCAATCTCCGAACGCCGTGGCGAGTTCCATGTCGGGCGTGATTGCGAACAAGGTGCCGCTGTATTACTGTCCCACCAGTCCCGGTGCTCAGATCTGGAAGGGTGATGTGACGTGGCGTGCGAGGCCGCATTATGTCGTCAGTTGGGGGAATGGCAGTGCGTCGACCACGACCGCCACGACGCGTGCGATGTTCGGCATCCTCACGAATACCGCCCCATTGAATCCGTATTCGGCACGCATGCGCGACATTACCGATGGGACATCGAACACGATGATGATGTCAGAAATTCGTGTCCCCGCGGACGAATCCAGCAACGACTCGCGCGGCGACGTGTTCAACGACGACCTGGCTTATGCCTCGTTTGCGTTCTACACCGTCAATGGACCGAACAGTTCGGTGGCGGACAGCATTGCCAATTGTCCGGGTACCGGTTCGACGATCCCCAGGGCTCCCTGCGATAACGGTGGCTCTAAGCAACTTGCGGCCCGTAGCGATCACGTGGGCGGAGTTCATGTCCTGATGGCCGACGGCGCCGTCCGGTTTGTCAGCGATAACATCTCCATGACCATTTGGCAGGCGGTCGGATCGGCCAGTGGTGGTGAGATCGTTGGCGAGTTCTAAGCGGCCGCCGGGGTTGCATCCAGCGTAACTTCATCTCGACAGCCCGGCTGTGTCTGACGGCCGGGTATTGTCGTTCTTTAGCATCTCCGCATCATCCTTGAATTCTCATCTCGATCATTGAGGCTCCCGATGTTTCGCCCGATCTGTGTCATGACCCTGGTAACTGCGCTGGTGGTAAGCGTTGCGGGATGTGGATCCCAGGAGATACCGAAGGCCTTGGTCCGCGGCAAGGTGTCATTAGACGGGGCACCGCTAAAGGAAGGGTCGATCAAGTTTATTCCGACAGAGGGTGATGGTCCGACGGCCGGAGCCGTGCTTAAGGGCGACGGCGAGTACTCAACTGACGTCCCGGTTGGCATGATGCGCGTCGAAATCACCTCACCCAAAGTGACCGGAAAGCGGAAGGCCTTCGACACCCCCGACAGCCCGACGATTGAGATCACGGAAGAGCAGATTCCCGAGCGCTATAACGCAAAAAGTGAATTGAAATACGAGGTAGTGAGCGGCGAGAAAGAAGTCGAAGCCGACTTCGATCTGACCGCCGCCAAGAAGTAGCATCGGTATGTGAGCGGAATGGCGCTAGCCACCGGTTCTTCGGTATGAGGTCCAACACTAAGAACCTGCGGCTAGCGCCGTGCCGCTCACCAGTCTCGGCTAAGCCGCCTCACCGCGGCTGGCCAAATCCCTCACGCAACCAACTAACGGCCAGGTCCATCGCTCCGCGGGCAGCATTAGTTTTTGCCAGGGCATTAAGCATCACGAAGTCGTGAATGATCCCCTGAAAGCGGGCCGCCGTGACGGCCACCCCCGCACGTCGCAGAGCATTGGCATAAGCCTCGCCCTCATCCCGCAAGACATCCGCCTCGGCCGTAATGACGAGTGCTCGCGGCAGGCCGCTGAGTTGCTCGGTGGTCGCCCTGAGCGGTGACGCGGTCTTCTCTGTTCGCCGTGTTTGATCCGGCAGATATTGATCCCAGAACCACTGCATGGCGTCGCGTCGCAGAAAGTACCCGGTCGTGAATTGCTGGTACGATTCCGTCTCGAACGACGCATCGGTCACAGGGTAAAACAGCAACTGCTGGGCAATCGTCGGTCCCTGTCGATCCTTCGACATGATGGTCAGGACTGTGGCCATGTTCCCTCCCACACTGTCCCCTGCGACGGCGATCTGGGTCGGTTCGAACCCCTGCCCCAACGCCTCTTTTTCGATCCATTGCAGGACCGCGTAACATTCTTCAATCGCGGTGGGATAGCGGGCCTCGGGAGACAGGCTGTAGTTGGGGAAGACAACGGCCGCCTTCGCACCCACGGCCAGTTCACGAATCAACCGGTCATGCGTGTGAGCATTCCCGAACACCCAACCCGCACCATGCACGTACAGGATGACCGGCAATGGCCCGGTCAACTTCGGCGGTCGCAGGACTCGGACCGACACCTGGCCAGTCGGCCCGCCAGGAACCATCAAGTCAACAACATCGACCTCCGGTTTTTCAATCGGATCGGACTGCACCTTATCGACGGTCTCGCGCCCCTTGGCAGGTCCCAGGTCGAATAAGAATGGAGGGTTGGCAGTCGCTTTGACGAACTCTTGAGCGGCAGGTTCGAGTTGCACTTGATTGGCCATATCGTACTCTCCTTGGATCGCGTCGAGATCGCTGTAATCGATGACGATTACGGAATCTCGATCGTATGGATGTGACAAATGGCCCGCGTTTCGCTGCCACAGGATTCGCATCCCCGGCAGCATTTGATTATGACGCCGCGAGAGAGTGCGTCTACTGCGATTAGCGGAACTTTTCCCAGACGCGTCCGTCATACTGTTCTGACGTGTTACTTCTTGTCTCTGGCGCATCCAATTTTGCACCAGCTGCGCTCATGAGCAAGCTGTCGTTTCCACTCATCCAGCTTCCCCGGACCCATCAGCTTCAACGCTTCCGGTCGCAATGGATCGTGCTCGTGTTCGACGATCGCGATGATGGCGTCCAGATATTTCCGAGTCCCGTATTGAGCCATTCCCCATGCCGAAATCAGGGACTGGATCATATCGTTCCACTTGCAACGAACCGGCAATTCGCGTCGGACAATTCGTTGCAGTACGGCACGGGCGGCTTCAGAATCGCGTGCCATTTCTCCCAGACAGCCGATTACAAACAGGTGTTGCCCCATGAACGAAGCACTCGGCACGGTATAGTAGCGCAGCACAATGGGAGACGGCTCATCATCGAGACTGCTGACAAGAACCGGCAAAACGTCGGCTTCAGATCGGGTGCAAGACCATAATGCACAGGCCGCCATAGCACGCACGCCAGGATTTCCATCGCGGGTCAATGACTTGAGTTTGTTGATGGCGTCTGGCGACTTCGTTTGAGCATCCCCGAGAGACTTTGCCGCAAAGTGCCGCACCAACGGGTCATCACTTTC
>JAQGHS010000707.1 GCA_028291605.1 Planctomycetaceae bacterium
GCCAATATGTTCCTGCCGATCGTCGCCAGTATTTCTGTCAGCCTGGGATATGATCCTCGCCTGCTGATGATTCCCGCGACCATTTCGACCAGTGTCGGATTCATGATGCCAGTAGGGACTCCACCGAATGCGATTGCCTTTGGTACCGGCCGAGTCCGGTTCGATCAGATGGCCAAATTCGGATTCGTCTTAAATATCATCGGAATCATACTGGTCAGCGCCGAGACCTTGTTATGGATGGTCCCGGTGATGGGGATTTCGATCGATAAACTCCCTGCATGGGCCGTGAATCAATTGCCGGCAGCCGCAAAGTGACGGTCTCAGGGATATAATTCTGTAGCCTGACTCTCCAGAGTCGGGCAATTTCGCGACGAATAATCGCCCGACTCTGGAGAGTCAGACTACGGAAGATCGCCTGATCGATGCCACAAAAACCTTCACCCCAAGCATCATTCTTCAAGGGATTGCTCGTTGTGCTCGGCGCAATGGGTGTCTTTTTCCTCCTGATACGGTCTCATCAACCTGCGGGACTATCGGTCGGAACCCCGATGCCGCGCATCAAGGCCCAAGGCTGGCTCAATGGCGAGGAACCAACATCCAAGGAGCTGGCCAACAAAGTTTTGGTGATTGATGCCTGGGCCAGTTGGTGTGGTCCCTGTCGGCACCAGGCCCCCGAAATGGTCCTGCTGCACGAGAAGTATCAACCACAAGGGGTGGAATTCATCGGCCTCACCATGGAGACCGAAGAGGACCTGGAGCCCATGCAGAACTTCCTGAAACTGACGGGAATCACCTGGAAGAACGCCTACGGAGCCGAAGAGACTCTCCGCGAATTGGGAGCCAACTACATTCCGATGGTGTGGGTCGTCGACCGCCACAACCAGATCGTGTGGAACCAGGCCTCATCCATCCCCCTGGAAGAAGGAATTCGCGAAGCATTGGCGAAGCCATAGCAAAGATCGTCGTTGATCGCTCCGCGATCGAAACGCGATCGCAGTAGCGAGGTGGCATTGTTCCTGACATCACCAAACACGCGCCAGCACCAGATCTCAATGTCCTTAGGCGAACGTTACTCACCAGTAGTCAGCGAAGTCATTGGCTTTTCAATCTTGGAGTTTTCTTCAACGTGACGAATTCAACAACTCGTATGTGCCGAATCTGGTAGAACACTTCGTCGCAGGTATCGAGACCTGGCGCTGCCGCGTGGTAGGGAATGTCAGGGAGTCTTGTTCGCCGCTACTGCGAGCGCGTTTCGATCGCGGAGCGATCAACGACTCTCATTGACGGTTAAACTTTCGCCCCGCTCATCGTATACTGTCTGTTTGATGTGTCGCTCGGCTGGCGGAGCAATTCCTCCAGTGTCCGTATAATCTACGAGGTATGCGCATGACCGGTGAAGCATTGCGGTGGCAAAGTGTGGGTCTCGTTGTCGGAGTTGTTGGTAGCTTGCTCGGGCTGAACAGCCTGCAGGCTCAAGACAGTCCCCTCCGCGCGAAGGCTGTCGTTCACTTCTCGTTCGACGAGGCCACCGGAGACGCCCAAGACACGGCTGCGGCCGGCACCGTCAAAGATGTTGGTCAGTTGGTTAACGGGGCCTCTCGAGTCAAAAGTCCGTTCGCCAATCAGAAGGACAAATCGGCCCTGATCCTCGATGGTGCACGCAAGCAATTCGTGCAAGTCGCCGACGGCGCTGATGTCGACCGCGGGGCCGGCATCTCCCTGAGCTTCTTCTATCTCCATCTCGGCTCGCCCGAAGATGCGGGCTATCAAAGCCTGTTTGCCAAGCGGGCCGAAGGGACAGGGCCATCTAACTACGGAATCAACTTCTCGGGCAAGACTGATCTGCTGCAGGTCTACTTGAATGATGGGCCCGCCTACAAGATCGCTCATTTCGGAGTCAAGCAAGTCCTGGGCTTCCGACGCCCGAATTACATCACGGTCACCTATGAAATCGGCGATGCACCCGCAGACGACGCGGATCAAGACAAGGACGACGTTCTGGTCCGGCTCTATGTGAATGGCGTGCAACAAACTCCGCGGCCGCTGGCGGGAACACAACTTGCCGGAAACGATGCGTGGCTGTTGAATGTGAATCTGCCAGCTTTGCTCAACGACGTTCCCTTCCTCATCGGGGCCAGCACGCCGACCATCGAGTATGCCTCCGGAATCTTCGATGAGTTCTCCATCTTTCCGCAGGCATTGACCCCCGAAGAGGTAGGGAAACTGTTCGTGGAAACGGCCGGACCGAATGCCTCGACAGCGATCCTCGCCGAGACCCTGCCGGCACAAGCTCCCGCCCCGACGATCTCCAGTTTGTCTTCCAACGGCTTGCAACTGGGAGTGGCCAGCACGCTGGTGATTACCGGGACCAATCTGCAGCCGACCCCGACCGTGTCCCTGCCGATTCCTGGCGCCAAGTTCGCGTTGGGACCGAACACGAACGCCAACCAGATTGAAGTGCAGATCACCTTACCCGCGGAGACTCTGGTCGGTCATTATCCGATCCGCGTGCAGACACCGGCTGGCGTCAGTAATGTGCTGCCCATCGCGGTGGACGGTTTACCGGAAGTTGCGGCCAACACCAGTTCACCAGAAAAACCCCTCACATTGCCGGTGGCTGTTTCCGGAGTCCTGTCCGGAGCACAACAGTTTAAGGTGTATTTTGCAGGCCAAGCGGGCCAGCATGTCATCGCCGATATTGAGTCGCGTCGACTCGGGGCAGCGATGACCCCCGTGATCGAAATCAAATCGGCACGTGGCACGCCACTCAAGATTGAATGGGGTCACGTCGAGTTCTCCGGAGACGCCCGCGCTGACGTCGTTCTGCCAAGCAATGGACTCTACTTTGTCGAGGTGCACGATCTCAGTTATGCAGCACCCGGAGTCAACCCGTTTCGACTCAAGATCGGCGATCTGAAACTGGCTGATGTGGCCTTGGGAGGCGTCACCGCCGGTACCGAAGCCCAGCTCGCCTTGTCGGGCACAGGAACGGATCCCGCGACCAGACTGCCCATCAATTTGCGTGATCAACCCGGAACGGCTGCTCGCAACTGGCTATTACCTCCCACGCTCGGAATTGCCGCCCCCGCTCCCAAACTGGTCGTCGGATCAGGTCCAGAATTCGTCGAAACGGCCCCTGCAGCTGGACAACTTCAAACAGTAGAAGCCAAGTTCGCCGCTCCGCCGCTGTTGCCGGTCGGTTTCACCGGAGTTCTTTCGCAACCACGTGAACGGGATGTGATTCTGCTGCAGGTTACGCCGGGACAGAAATTGAACCTGACCGCGTCTGGCGTTGCCGTCAACTCCTCACTCGATCCACAACTCCAAATCCTGAAGCATCCCGAGGGCAACGTCGTCGCAGGTGCCGAGAATCCTGGGACGCGGGAAGCAGCGGTGGAATACACTGTCCCCGCCGATCAACAACAAATTCAAGTCGCGATCCGCGATCTCCGCGCCCGTGGCGGTTCCAATTTCCGATATCGGCTGCGAATCGCTCCCGCCGGGCAACCTGATTTCAATCTCACCCTGTCCGCTGACCGAGTCCAACTGGCTCAAGATGGTTCCGTCGCCATGCAGGTGGACGTCACCCGCGCCGGCTATAACGGCCCGATCAAGCTCAGCGTTCAAGGAGATCCCCAGGTTGTCGTCTTGCCGGCCGAGATTCCCGCCAACA
>JAQGHS010000723.1 GCA_028291605.1 Planctomycetaceae bacterium
AATGGCTCCTCGAAGGTGTGTGATTGGTGTGGGCAGCCCGCATGGTGACGATCAGATTGGCTGGATGATTGCCGACGCCGTGCTGTTATTAGCCGCGGATGTGTGTCATGTTTACAAGGTCGCTTCACCGTTAGAGATTCTCGATCGAATCGATGGCACAGAGTGGTTGGGAATCTGCGATGCGTGTCGAGGGGCAGGGAGCGTCGGAGATTGGAAGTCCTGGGCCTGGCCCGATCAACAGATCATCAGCCAGGAGTTCTCGGGAAGTCACGGCATTGGTTTACCAGCGACGTTGGATCTCGCCACACGCCTGGGGCGACTGCCTGAGACGACCATGATCTGGGGAGTCGAGATCGGCGACTGCCATCCTGGAGATGCGGTTTCCGCCTCGGCGAGCGCGGCGATCCCTGTCATCGCGAACGCCATCTTGCGGGAGCTCATGCTCGCACGCTGAGGCTATTATGCATGAAGCATCACTGGTTCGCACGCTGCTGGATAAGGTGGCGACATTATTAAAGGAACATCAGGGGGAAGCGGTCGAAGAGGTGTGCATCGAACTGGGACCGCTGTCGGGTGTCGAACCTTTACTGGTACAATCCGCGTTCGAAATGCTGGCGCCGCAGTATTCACTTTCCGATGCGAAGCTAATCATTCATGAGATTCCTTTAGAAGCGAAATGCCGGGATTGTGGCGCGCTATTTGAAATTAAGAACTTTCGATTCCGATGCGAGTTGTGCGAATCATCCGCTGTCCAGGTCGTACGTGGTGATGAATTCCGCTTGTTGAATATTACGATCCGGCAAGCCGTGGATAACGAGGCATCCGCATGAATACTAAAACGATTCCCGTAGGCCAGGATATCCTGAGTCCAGCCAAGCAGGCGGCAGCCGACTTGCGGGCCGACTTCACTCGCCGCGGAATTTTCATCGTCAATATCGTGTCGTCCCCGGGTGCAGGTAAAACAAGTCTGCTCGAAGCGACAGCCAGGCATTGGGGCGGGCAGCATAAGATGTCGGTTCTGGTGGGAGACCTGGCGACAGATCGCGATGCGCAGCGGTTGTCTCCGCTCGCGCCCACCGTACAACTGACAACCGGCGGTGCCTGTCATCTGGAAATGCCGTTGATCAAAAAGGGCCTGGAACAACTCGGTCCGATCGAGACGGAGTTCCTCTTTATCGAGAACATCGGCAATCTCGTCTGCCCCGCGTCGCATGACTTGGGCGAGCATCTGCGTGTTGTGGTGCTCAGCACGACAGAAGGGGACGACAAGCCCGGGAAATATCCCAAGATGTTTCGCACTAGCCAGGTGCTGGTCATTACCAAGACCGACCTGCTGCCGTATGTGCCGTTCTCAGTCGATTCCGCAGTCGCCGACGCCCAGTTGATCCAACCAGACATCCAGTCGATTGCAGTCTGTGCGCGGTCGGGCGAGGGGATTGCGGAGTGGTGCGAAATGCTGGAAGCAGCCCGCGATAGAATGGTGGCTTCACGCGATGATCACGCAGCCGTCCACTAGAGAGCCAGTTTTGCGCATTGCCCGCCGCATCGACCTCACGGGAACCGTGCAGGGGATCGGTCTGCGTCCATCCGTGGCCCGGCTGGCGACGGAATGCGGCGTAGGGGGCTGCGTTTCGAACTCTCTCTCGGGAGTCGAAATCACGGTCGAAGGTTTGTTGGACCAGATTGAAGACTTCCTGCAGCGTTTGCCCGGCAGCTTGCCGGAATCGGCCGTGCTGCAAACGCTGATCGCTCACGAAGCCGTTCCCATTGGCCAGACGCAGTTCAGCATTCGGCCGGCAGTCTTGACCGCTGGCACAATGCGAACTCCGGTTCCACGCGATGCCGTCGTCTGCCCCGACTGTCTGGCGGAAGTCTCTGATCCGGCAAATCGGCGACAAGGCTATCCTTTTACAAGTTGTACGCAATGCGGTCCGCGTTATTCGATTGTCACTGCGATGCCGTTTGAACGGTCGCATACGGAGATATCGCATTTTCCGTTATGTGCCCGATGCCAGGCCGAGTTCACTGATCGCGCTGATCGCCGATTGCATGCCGAGACAATTTCGTGTCCGGACTGCGGACCGCAGGTGTGGGTCACGGATCGTTCTGGTCAGACGGACGCGCGCCGGAACGCCTCCATCGCATTTGTAATCAAATGCCTGAAAAACGGCGGGATTGTGGCAGTTCGAGGGATCGGGGGATACCAGCTACTGTGCGATGCCACCAATCAGCAGGCCGTATCTCTATTGCGGGAACGAAAGCAGCGCCGCGCGAAGCCATTCGCGATCATGGTTGGTTCGCTCGACGAGGCAGAGCGGCTGGCTGACGTTGACCCACCCGCCCGCCATGCGTTACTGAGCACATACAATCCGATCGTATTGCTTCCAGCGAAATCGGGAAATGGATTGGCGTCCGGTCTGCATCCAGGGCTCAACACACTCGGGGTGATGCTCCCGACGACTCCCCTGCATTGGTTGCTGTTGCGGGATTTCGCGCGACCGCTGGTCGTGACGAGTGGCAACCTGGAGGGCCAGCCGCTCGAGACGCTGGCGGAATCGGCGCAGAATGCATTGCGAAACATCGCCGATCTGTGGTTGCATCATGATCGCCCGATTCGTCAAGCAGTCGATGACAGCGTCGTGCGGATCATTGCGGGGAGACCGGTGACACTACGACTAGCACGTGGATTGGCTCCCTTGCAATTGCCAATCGATGCGGCAGGCACCCGGCACACCGTGGCGGTAGGCGGTCATCAGAAATCCGCGGTCGCTCTGTCAAATGGCGGGCAGGCGATCCTCGGGCCGCATCTGGGCGATCTCGATGGGACAGCGACACGCGAGCGTTTTCTGGAGCAAGTCAGCTCGCTAAATCAGCTCTATCGGCTGCGGCCCGAAGTATGGGTACATGATCTGCATCCCGAGTTCTTCTCGACGCAATGGGCCCGGTCCCAACCCGGTCACCATTTGGCCGTGCAGCATCATCACGCCCACATCGTGGCTGGCATGCTGGAACATGGGTGGCTCGACCGTGAAGTCCTGGGAGTTGCGTTCGACGGAACCGGGTATGGTCCTGATGGGACCATCTGGGGCGGTGAGTTCCTGCGAACATCTGTCAGGGGCTTCGATCGAATCGCCCACTTGCGGACATTTTCGCTTGTTGGAAACGAGGCAGCGATTCGCGAGCCGCGTCGGATTGCTATCGCGCTGGCTCATCAAGTGGTGAAAAGTGATGATTCGGGCTCAGGCTTGAACGGCGCTGAACGGGAATTCGCGGCGCGGATCAGGCCGCTACTGGATCATCCGCGCCTCGCCCTGCAAACGTCGAGCGCCGGCCGGCTGTTTGACGGTGTCGCGTCGATGGTGCTGGGGATTGAGGTCGCCGATTTCGAAGGCCGGCCAGCGCAGATGCTGGAAGCCATCAGTGACCATTCCGAGACGCGCGGCTATTCCATGCCGTTGCGAGGGGACGAAGTCGATTGGCGGCCCATGGTCCGGGAACTCCTGTTAGATCGTGCCCAAGGCGTACACCCCGCAGCGATGGCGATGCGTTTTCATCGCGGACTGGCGACCGCCATTGCGGCCGTCTGCGGACAATTCGCCGATCTGCCGATAGTATTGGGAGGCGGTGTGTTTCAGAATCGGTTGCTGGTCGAGCTGGTGGCGGAAGAGCTGCGGGGACATCCGCAGCCGGTGGGACTGCCGGGGCTCATTCCCTCGAATGACGGTGGTCTCGCCGCGGGCCAGTTGGCAATTGGCCTCATGGCAGGGAAACCGGACTGAGAGAGTTGTTGTATGTGCCTTGCGGTGCCAGGAAAGATTGTGCGGTGGATCGAGCGCGGCTCCACGTTTGCCCGGGCCGAGGTCGAATTCGGCGGTGTGCGGCGCATCTGCCACATGGCCTGTGTGCCCGATGCCCCTGAGGGCGACTACGTACTGGTCCATGCGGGGGTGGCCATCACGCGACTGGACTCCGCAGAGGCATTACGCGTTCTGCAAGACCTCGCCACACTCGACGCGGTTGAGGATCAGGATGAGGTGCCTCCGCTATGAAACATGTCGACGAATATCGCGACCCCGTCTTAGCGAAACAATTACTGACCGACATTCGCGCCATGACCACACGCCCCTGGGTGTTAATGGAAGTCTGCGGAGGGCAAACGCATGGATTGCTGCGCAGTGGCATCGTGCAGGAGCTCGAAGGGATTGTGGAAATGATCCACGGTCCGGGCTGTCCGGTGTGCGTGACTCCCGCTGAGACCATCGACTTCGCGCAAGAATTGGCACTGAGGCCTGATGTGATGGTGACCAGTTTTGGAGATATGTTGCGTGTCCCCGGCAGCGGGGAATCGCTGCTGGCGGTTCGTGCACGTGGCGGGAATGTCCGGATTGTTTATTCGCCGCTGGATGCCGTCGCTCTGGCCCGGGACAATCCGACACAGCACGTGGTCTTCCTGGCGGTCGGATTCGAAACGACGGCGCCCGCGACGGCGCTGGCCGTGCTCCAAGCGGCGGAACTTGGTTTAGACAATTTTAGTCTGCTGGTGGCGCATGTGCGTGTCCAGCCGGCGATGGAATCGCTGCTGCAATCTGGAGATTGCCGGGTCCAGGGGTTTCTCGCTGCCGGACATGTGTGTGCGGTGTCGGGATTCAATTCTTATTTCGAATTGACGGAGCGATACCACGTGCCGATTGTCGTCACCGGTTTTGAACCCGTTGACTTGTTATTGGGAATTAAGGATTGCGTACGGCAGCTCGAAGGGGGAACAGCCTCGGTTTGCAATCAATACACGCGTAACGTGCGCGAGTCGGGAAACTTAGAGGCAGTGCGGATCATGTCGG
>JAQGHS010000757.1 GCA_028291605.1 Planctomycetaceae bacterium
TGGTTTGGCTCTATGAGTTCAACGGGCTGGCCAATTTTGAAATTTGAACGCCCGTCCCCAGCTTCGCCGACGCTAATTGCATCAAGACAACTAATAGTAGTTTCCTCAATCTTGAGGTTGAAATCGCTAAAATGCCATCAATCCATAAACGACCGGAAGCCAACACTCTTGGGACGTGTGTCATCGCGCTCTTCGTGCTGGCCAGCCCGTTCGCGATCTTCGCTGCCGAGCCTCCCGCACCGGCGAAAGGCCTTGGTGATCCAGGGCAGTTGCGTGCACTGAAGATCGATACGGCACGAACTATCAATGGGCAGTTCACCCTGCAAGGGAAGGACGCTCGACAACAACTGGCGGTAACTGGCGAATTCGTCACCGGGCAGGAACGAGATCTGACTCGAACCGTTCAATATGACGTCGCTCCGGCGGGCTTGATTCAGATCGATGCGACCGGTTTCGTGGTACCTCTCGCGGATGGTCAAGGAACGATCACGGCACGCAGTTCGACCGGTTTGACCGCCAGTACGCAGTTTGTTGTCGCCCAGTACGTAGCCCAACCGTTGCTGCATTTCGACAATCAGATCATGCCGATTCTCACCAAGTTTGGCTGCAACAGCGGCAACTGCCACGGCAAGGCGGGTGGGCAGGGAGGCTTTGCACTATCGCTGCTCGGCTTCGATCCTCTCGAGGACTTCGAGCGGTTGGTGAAGGAAGAACGCGGGCGGCGCGTGTTTGCGGCTTCACCCGAGAAGAGCTTGCTCTTGCGTAAGCCGGCAGGTGTCGTGCCGCATGGCGGGGGAATCCGTTTGCCTCGCGATTCTCATTCGTATGAAGTCCTGCGACGCTGGATCGCCCAGGGGTTGCCGTATGACACTCCCGAGGCCCCGCGTGTCGCGCGGATTGAAGTCTTCCCTCGGGAACGCATTCTTTCCCAGAACGGCGAACAGCAAATGTTGGTTGTCGCTCACTATTCCGATGGGACACATGAGGACGTTACCAGCCTGTCTCAGTTCGAACCCAACAACAAAGATCTGGCGAAGGTCAGCAGTTCGGGATTGGTGACGACGCTAGATCAAACCGGCGGAGTGGCCATCATGGCTCGCTATCACGGTGAAGTCGCGGTATTTCAAGCGAGCATTCCCTTGGGAGCGCCGATTGACGCCGTACCGTCGCCGCGCAACTTTATCGATGAGCTTGTCTTCAAGCGACTCAAGATCCTCGGATTGCCTCCCTCCAAGGTGTGCGATGACGCCACCTTCTTGAGGCGCACGTCGATCGATATCGCCGGCCGTTTGCCGATTCCCTCCGATGCCGAACAGTTTCTGGCTGACACCGATTCCAACAAGCGCGACAAGTGGATCGACAAGCTGCTGGCGAGCACGGACTACGCCGACTACTTCGCCCGCAAATGGATCCTGTTGCTGCGTTCCAAGCGTGTCTCCACATCCGACGCACGCGGGACCATGACCATGCACGACTGGGTGCGTGAGGCACTCTATTCCAATCAGCCGTACGACCAGATTGTCCGCGACATCTTGTGTGCGTCCGGTGACATCGAACAACACCCGCCGGTGAACTGGTGGCGGCAGGTGAAGGACACGTCCGATCAAGTTGAGAACACGGCCCAGGTCTTCCTTGGGCTGCGAATCCAGTGTGCTCGTTGCCATCATCACCCGTTTGACCGTTGGAGCCAGCAGGATTACTACGGCTTTGCCGCATTCTTCTCCCGTGTCGGCCGGAAGTACGACAAGGGATATCAGGCGAACGTCGAGCGGATCTACCACGACCGCGGAGTCGCCTCGGCCAAGCACCCGCGGACCGGCGCCGCGGTCCCGCCCACCGGATTGGGTGGGCAGCCGATTCAGCTCACCCCCGATGACGATCCGCGTGAGGCCCTCGTCGATTGGATGACGGAGAAGGACAACCCGTTCTTCGCCCCCGCGCTGGTCAATCGCTATTGGAAGCATTTCTTCGGACGCGGCCTGGTCGATCCCGAAGACGACATGCGGCTCACCAATCCCGCCTCCAACCCCGAGCTGTTGGATGCCCTGGCCAAGCACTTTATTACGAGTGGCTTCGATCTGAAGGATCTGGTCCGCACGATTTGCCGATCGCAGGTGTACCAACTCAGCGCCGAATCAAACGACTACAACCTGGCCGACAAGCAGAACTATGCTCGGTTCTATCCTCGCCGCATGATGGCTGAGGTGCTGCTCGACAGTATTGATGACGTCACGTTGTCGCGATCAAACCTCGGTGGCGCGCCTGGTTTGCCATCCGAAACCCGAGCGGTCCAACTGCCGCACGATCCTTACCCGTACCAGTACTTCCTGCAGATTTTCGGCATGCCCGAGGGAGCGACAGCCTGCGAATGTGAACGGGTCGATTCGCCCAACCTCGGTCAGAATTTGCATCTGATGAATTCGGCGGAAATCCAGGGGAAGGTGTCTTCACCCGTCGGACGTGCGGCCGTGCTCTCCGCGGACACCGTGCGGACGCCGGAGCAGAAAGTTCGCGAGATCTTCTTGTTTGTGTACTCGCGACCGCCGAAGGCACATGAACTCGAATTGGCTTTGAAGCATCTGGGGAAGGCCAAGGACAAGCAGGCCGAGAAGTCGG
Organism: Planctomycetaceae bacterium; assembly: GCA_028291605.1. GTDB lineage: Bacteria > Planctomycetota > Planctomycetia > Planctomycetales > Planctomycetaceae > JAKFVC01. Next base: position 2,617 of record JAQGHS010000757.1, read on the forward strand.
CGATTGAGGATATTCTCTGGGCGCTGATCAATACCAAAGAGTTCATGTATAACCATTAGCGCGTATTCCAAATTGTAGCCTTCACGCTCCGCGTGAAGATAGCCGAGCGCGCGGTTGAGGTTATGCGTTTATTCCGCTGCTCCGTGCGCCCGGCTCACTTCACGCGGAGCGTGAAGGCTACTTTCTTTGGCCCCTGATCGCGGAGCAATCAGCGACACTCCTTTCGTTCTTGTCACGCAGATTGACGCAGGTACAATCCACTGCGTTCGATTCTGCGGTGATCACGGCACTGATTCATGTGCTGCAGCCCACACACCACAGCGGAAATCTCATAATCCATCGCGGCAATAAGCTTGTGCGATGGCAGGAGCTTCATTCGTGGAATTCAGATCTGGCCGGTCCACATCACGGCATCGACTCGCGATTGCCTCCACTTCGTATGGTGTGATGCTTGCCGTGCTCTGCTGCATCTCGCCCCGGGTGACCCCAGGGCAATCCCCATCACCACCCAAAAAGCCTTCTCTTCCCGCAACCGAGCCGGTCGAACCTCAAGCCAACTCCGAAAGCATCGAGGCCGCTGCGGAGTTGGAAAAGGAACGCGTTGCGGCCGAGCGGTTCCTGGCCGTTTTGGAGAAGAATCCGCGTCGGGGCACGGCACTGGATAAGGTTTATAGTTTCCATGTCGAACGGGGCACTCTTAATGCGTGGGTCCAGAAGTATCGCGACCGCGTCCAACAGCAGGGCGAGGATGGGCTCGCCTGGATGTCGTTGGGATTGATTGAATTGCAGCGCGGTCAAGACGCCGCTGCCGTCACCGCGTTTCAAAGTGCGGAGAAGTTTTTGCCGGATAATGCCCTGGCATCGTACTATCTCGGTCAGTCGCTGATCCTCGTTGGGCAACCCGATCCGGCCGCGGAGGCTCTCGAACGAGCCCTGAAGAGAAAACCCGCTCAGGTTGATCAGCTTGAGATCTTTCAAGCTTTAGGCTGTGTTTATCAGCGGGCGCAACAGACCGATAAGGCCCTCGTGGTCTGGAAGCGGTTGGAAGAACTGTTTCCCAATGATTGGCGTGTGCAGGAACAGATCGCTCAGACGCTCGTCGAAGAAGGTCAGCCGGCGTTGGCGCTGCCGCGATTCGAGGCGCTCGCGGGGAAGGCCACGAAGGATCTGTACCGCCAATCGCAGTTTCGGATTCAGGCGGCAGAATTGAAGGTGCAGTTGAATCAGACTCCCTTGGCGCTGGCGGACTTTGAAAAGTTGTTAAACGAGCTCAACCCCGACAACTGGCTCTACCGCGATGTGCGCCAGAAGATCGAGGCCGTTTATCTGCGAAACGACGACCAGGCGGGGCTGGCCGCGTACTATCAGGGCTGGCTCGAGAAACATCCGGACGATGTCGATGCGATGGCACGCGTCGCCCGCATTCTGGCAGGGCAGGGGCGCATTCCTGAGTCTCAGGTCTGGTTGGAGAAAGGTCTCAAACTGGCCCCGACGCGACAGGAGTTGCGCAAGGTCATTATTGATCAACTGGTCTATGACCAGAATTATGCGGAGGCGATCAAGCAGTACGAGTTGCTCAATAAACAAGTCCCGAATAATCCAGATACGATCCGCGAATGGGGCCGGCTGATCCTCAAGGATAATTCGAAGCCGCTTCCCGAACGGCAGCAGGCGGCGACGGCTTTGTGGAAGCAACTGCTGATCGCGAAGCCCAAGGATTCGGTGGTCGTGACGCAGGTGGCCGATCTGTTCCGGCAGTCGGAACTTACCGATGAAGCATTAAAACTTTATCGCCAGGCAGTTGATCTGGCTCCTGAGTCGCCCCAGTATCGCGAGTATCTGGGTGAGTACTACCATCAACTCAAGCGTCCCGCGGAGGCGTTGGCGACCTGGCAGGAAATTGCCGGGGGGAAAAGCAGGACGGCGGAGAACTTGTCGCGATTGGGAGAAGTCTTGAGCGGCTTCGGCTATCTTGCCGAATCGACCACCGCCTATCTTGAGGCCGTGGAGGTTGATCCTCAAAACTTCGACTTGAAGCTGCGACTGGCGAAAGTCCTGCACCGCCGTGAGCAATATGACGAAGCCCTCGCCCAACTGGTCGCCGCTGAGAAGCTCGTCACGAATGCCGAGGAGGGTGAGGCTGTATTACAGCAGAAGCTCCTGAACTATCAAGCTGCGGGGACATTGGCCGCCGAGATTCAAACTCTGACACAGGAACTTGCTGCGGCCAATGCAGATCCCAAGCTGGCGACGAAATGGTTCTTACTCGCCCGCTATTGCGAGGCGGACCGCCAGGTTGCCGAGGCCGAGAAGGCCGTGCAGAAGGCCTTGGAACTCGATCCGCAATCCATCCCCATCCTCGCCGCTTCCGCGCGGTTGCAGGAGGCGAATCGCAACCTGGGTGAGGCGGCGGAATCGAATCGCAAGCTGGCGGCCATCGATCGACGGTTCCGATCGGAATACCTTACCAAGGTCGCCAAGCTTGAAGCTCAACTGGGGCGGGTCGATGCCGCGTTGAAGGCGGGGCGTGAAGTCCTTGCGGCGGCTCCCAACAATCCAGACGGTTATGAGTTTTACTCGCAGTTGTGCTTCCAACTGGGGTCCAATGAGGAAGGTCTGGAAACTTTGCGGCGAGCGGTCCGCGTCAATCCGTCGGATATCCGGACCTTGAACTCTCTGGCAGGAAAACTGGCCGAGCAGTTTAAGACCCCGGAAGCGATTGAATTCTATTGGCGAGCTTTCGACAAGAGTCCCGAGATCGACTCCAAGCTGGAAGCCATCACCGAGCTGACTGATCTCTACTTAACAACAAACCACTTCGACAAATTGCTCGAACGTCTGGAACGACAACGACGTGCCGATCCCCAGCAGATGCGGGCCGCAACGTTATGCATCGCCCAGGCACATCAGGAAGCTGGCGACACCTCCGCCGCCCGGCGTGAGTTAGAATCGCTCCTCACCACCGACACGCGTGACACTTCGCTCTTGCAGCAGTTAGCCAAGTTGGGAGCGAACGAAGGCGATTTTGCGACAGCGGTGAAATACCAACGGCAACTGAACCAGATCGCTCCAGGGCGCGATAACTCCGTTCAACTGGCAAACTACCTGTCCCAGAACGATCAAGCCACCGAAGCAGGCGAGTTGCTGGTCCAGGTGGTCCTGGCTGAGAAGGATGCGGAAACAATCCTTAAGAATCTCGATACGCTGCTGGGCCAGGGGCAGCATGTGCGGGTGGCGTCGATTACCGAGAGGCTGCTGCGAAACGATCCCAAAAATTGGGAGCTACTGTATCGCGAGGGAGTCGCGTTGTTCCGCAAGCAACCGGCTCAAGCAGAAGAGCGGTTCCGGCGAATCCTGGCGCTGACGGTATCCGACGATGAACTCGGAGTGTTGGAAAAGGCCAAGCAGAAGCGGCTCGCCACGCAGAAAGTGACGCCCGGCACCAGCCGCACAACTGATCCGCTGCTGCTCAGAGAACAGTTGCGGACATCGAATGTCGATGAGCTGATCGAGTCCGCTGGCATCAGCCAGCAGTATAGCAGATCCAATTCGACCTGGGCTCCCGCGACATTTGGCAATGCCCGGATGGGGGCCTATGTCTGGTTACTGAGTCGGGCCCAGAGTACAGGGCAAGAGGAAGACTTCTGGAAAAAGCAACGGGCGGCCTGGGAGCAAGCGACGACTTCGCCCCGCGCCGCATGGGATTGGTACTACTTGCAACTGGTGAACCAAGAGGCGTGGGAGGAATCGTCGTCGGCCCAGGTGGAAATCACTCGGTCACTGGTCAACCAGCCCCGTCCTACAGCAGATGCGACGCTCCTGTTTTTAAAGGCACTAGAAAATCGCGAGGTCCAGTTGTCTCCCGTGGCCGTCGCGCAGGCCGATGGCAAAGGGCCACAGAAAAAGCAACTACCGCTCTCTGATGTCGACCTGCAGTTGATGTTGACACAGTATCAACGCACTCAGATCGACCCGGAGTTCGCCGGAACAATGCAATCTGGCACAGGAATCGACCTGCTTCGTACTGTCAGACGAGAGTTAAAGATCGCGGAACGTATGCCTAAGGCCAATCAACTTTTAGATCAGGCGCTGAAACACGCGACAAATCCGGCTCAGCTCGTCGCGTTGATGGGAGTTGTGGCAAATGACGCCAACCCGGAGCAAGTCCTGAAGCTTTGGGATCGACTTGATCAATTGCCTACGAGCACACTACACGCAGCAGCTCAGAATATATTGGCAGAGTTGGGTTCCAGCACGCTACCGACGCTCATGATGCAATTTGCCGAAGCGAAAAAATACGCGGAACTCAACACGATCCTGGATCGCTTCTTGTTGCAAGCTGGGAGACAGCAACGCCGGGCGGCTAAATCGGGCAAACTCCAGAACAGCAACGCCAGCAATCCCCATGGCTTTAAACATCCGTTCTATTACATCCAGGCCAATGGCAGTCAGGGCCGGATCGCCTTTCCCCAGCCCAATTCCCATTTCGATTATCATTCGATCGTGATGCTTCGCAACGCGCATGTGCTCTATCAAAAGGCCCATCTGGTCCCCGAGCTGATCGCTCACATCAAGCAGCAGGCTAACAAACCCGACGCCGGGGAAGATCTGATCACCTGGCAATTTAGCCTGGCCTATCTCCATTGGTTGAACAACTCGCACGAACTGGCGCTCGCGGAGCTCGAAGGCATAGTTAAGTCACAACCGGAAGATTTCGAGCTGCGCCTGGAGTTGGCGGAACTCTATAGCGGCCGGAACAATTTCGCGAAATCTTTGGAAATCCTCACCGCCGCGTCGCCGGTCGAGGCCGACTTGCTGCGCCGTTCAGAGACCCAGATTTTGCGGGTCGCCACGCGGGTCGGAGATACGGCTCGTGCCCGCGAGGCCGCCAAACGGCTGTTTGGCATGCGTCTGGATATGGACGCCCAAATCCAGCTCGCGGGTCAAATGCGGCGTCTGGGCCTCAACGAGGAAGCCGACGCGATCATGGCACGGGCACAAAAACATGCCGGCAACCGCATCGACTCGCTGGTCACGCTCATGCAGGAATCTCAGTCGCAGGAGACGCCAGAGCAGGCAGTTCAGTTGGCTCACACCATCGTCCGTCGCACCCATCCGCGAGGCGTGAAATCTCGATCACAGGGACGCACTGAAAGTGATGTCGCTCGCCGACAAGCGCTGGAAGTCCTGTCGGAGGCGGGTCACTTGAAAGAGTTGATTGAACGCACCGAACTACAACTCAAGAATGCTCCAAATTCCGTTTCCGTTCATCAGACACTCGCTGATTATTACACAGCAGCAGGAGAGACAGCGAAAGCTAAGGAACTGACAACTAAACTCGCAGAGCTGAACTACCACAGCCCTCAAGTCCGCTGGGAGTTGGCCATGGAGTTGCTCGAGACGGGCAAGTCCGACAATGCGATCGAGCAGTTCAAAACAGCCATGCAGGAGGATCCACAACTGCTCGATGATCACTATTGGGAGGTCCAGCAGGCATTTCAAAAGCACAAGAAGCTGCCGGAACTTGTAAAGTTGTTTGAAGGCGTCGAACTGAGATCGGTCGGACAGAGTTACGTTTTCACCTACATGTTGCAGCTGATGACGCAAGACCCAGAGGCACAGAAGCCGGCACTGGAGTTGCTAAAACGCTTATGGGTGGTGTTTCCCAAAGAACGCCAGGGATTATTGGGTTCCATTTCTGGCGAAGATATCTGGGAAGCCCCCGAACTCTATGACTTGGCGCTGCAAGAATTCATCCCCACCGCGAGCCAGATCAAGGCGACCCCCTGGGTCGGATTGAGTGGGTATACGACGAGCGGCGGGGAACAATGGTTCGGATCGAGCGGTAACCTCACGTTTGGAATGGACCGTAATGTGCCAGCGGGCGCGGCACAGGTCTCGCAACGTTATCAATATATCCTGCGAGCCGCGAAGAGTCAGAAGCGGCTGGAGGATTTCGATCAGACAGTTGGTCAACTCATCGAAAAGCATCCTGACTGGCTGGCCGGGCCAGCACTACGTGCATTGCTGCTGGCAAAGCGCGATCAACCGGAAGGTACGCTGAAGTACTTTGAACAGCTCCTGCCTAAGAAAGATTCGGAGATACCACGGAAGACCGCCTGGCTGATCGGACAGGAGCTGGCATTGATTCCCAATGGGAATACATTGGCCATTCACTATTACGAGTATGCCAACAGCAAAGATGCGGAGGAACGCAACTCGCAATTTAGTTGGAGTCCGGCGTCTGGGCTTGCTGATCTTTACTTGAAATCGGGAGACAAGGACAAGGCTCGAAAGCTACTGCTAACCGCAGCGCGGGTCAACGTGGAAGTAGATGAAGACGACGAGGAGGAAGTTTCGAATCAGGTTCAAAATCGAATCAACATTGCCGCGAAGTTCCAGAAGCTGGGTTATCCACTTGACGCACTGCAAGTCTATAACAAGATCCTCCGTGACTCGAAGTCCCTCGAGACCGCAGTCAATTATTCCAACAGCTATGGGGACGACGAGAATTTCTCCCAGGCAGCGCGGCAGGGATTCGAAAAAGCATTATCGGGCATCAAGGCGGTCACCAACGCGTCTGAGATTCAATCACTGTTGAGGCCGGAAACAGGCAAAGTGATTGACCCCCGAGTGTTCGCCATCGAACTGCATCTCGGGCCGGGTTCGTCGAAAGCCAAGCTGCCCCGGATGGAAAGTTTGCTGGCCCAGATCCTGGACAAGGCCGTCAAGTCCGCTGAGATTCGAGCCGAGTTGATCACGGGACTGCAGAAGCTGCAGACCGAGCGGCCCGAAGATCTCTCGGTCCTGATTGCTATCGGACTGCTGGCCGCTGGAGACTCGCAGCCAGCGACTTTGCAGCATGCAGCAGAGCAGCTTGATCAATGGCTGACGGCACATCCTCTTGCGACAGCAACTCCCCAAAAACCAACCGATTTCAGCCCAGACGAAGCCGCGGAACGGCAACTACCCGTGTGGCTGATCGCGCGCGAATGCTGGAAGCGACCGGAGCTACGAGCCATTGCGCAGCGACTTTCGGCCCGAGCAGTCGAGGCCGCCCGCCTCCAAGCCGACAAGAAATACTTGTGGGGAGTACTGAATGAAGGCGCCACCCTCGCTTGGGACGCCGGTGACAAAGCGACGGCCGAAGCGGGCTGGAGTGAGACCCTCAGCCTGATTCTCGCTCGCCCGGGCGCTGGGTCATCCAGTCCGCCGGCGACTGAAAAAGACAAGCCACCGACCATTCCACCGTGCACGACTTTCCAATTCCGTCAAGCCGTCGAGCTAGCGAAATCGGCCGCCGATAAGGAACTGCAGGACTTATCTTTCAAGGCCATCGAGATGGCACTTCAGGGTGGTCCCCCGGTTGATGGCGAGAATCAGGACCAGGACTCCATGACGGGGTACTCTTCGACCGTCACCTTTACGGTGGGGGGAAGAACCATGTCCACCTGGCAGGATAACGCCGCCGAAAAGAATGACTCGACCGTCGTGAAAGCTTTGTGGATTCTGCAGCGCCAATGGACGAAGCAGAAGGCACCCGCTGAACGGACCTACGAACTCTTGAAGTCCATCGTAATGCCAAATGCGCGTCCCGATGAAATCCTGCTGTATGCCGAGCCGTTGCCAGAAACCGAGAATCCTCAACCTCGCAGCCTGGGCATACTTTTGGCGAAACAAGCAGTTCTTGCCAATCGGATGGATGATTTGCGGCAGGCGATTGCGGCTCGAAGCAAATTGCCCGCCGCCGAGTTCTCCTCTCAACTCATGCTGGCCATGGTGGCACTGGAATCCAAGGATGTGTCGCAGTTGAAGTCATCGCTCGCCGGGCTGCTGCGTTCTGCCGAAAGCAAGCCCGATCGGCAGGCGTGTGAGCTGATCTATCAGGTGGCACTTCCGGCGCTCGACAAAGACTCAAAGGATGGCAAGGGAGAAAATGCCGAGGTGGCGACCATCGCCATGGAACTGTTGGTGAAAGTTACCAAGTTGCTGACGAGTTCGCAGAAATCTGCTGTCTCAGAGAGACACAAGCAGTTGCTGCTGCGGCTCGCGCGACTGCAGTTTCAGAAGGCCAAGCCTGAGGTTGGTAAAGAGCTGTTGAACGACTATCAGAAGACGCTGGAATTTGCTGATCGAGGCTACCCGGCAGAATATCGCCAGTACCTCCGTAAATTGGCCATGCAAAAGGTCGCCAGCGAGTTGGCTCGGGCAAACCTGTTGGACGACGCCATGCAAAAGCTGGGTGAGGCGGCGGACCTGCAAAAGATTATCGTCGGATCGAATGCGCCCAACGTTGAGGTTTACGGCGATGCCAACGATGCGGCCAGCACAACGTTTGTCGAAAAGAAACTCACCGCCAAGCCGGCCGCGGAGCGTTACGAGATTCTGAAGAAGTGGACCCTGCCGACGATGAGCCGAAAGACTCTGCGGATGATGTCTGGCTTCGGTCCGGCAACCGGTGCCGGTGCGAGTTTGCTGCAGGGTCTGGTACAGATCGGCGGTGCTAATAAGCCGAAGACCTCTGTACCGAGTTCCGCCAAGTTATTGATCCAGTTTGCCAAGGACGCCAATCAACTGGACGATCTGGCAGCCAGCATCGAACCGCTCGTCGAACAAAAGCTTGACCTGGCGGATGAGGTCTTGCAGCAGATTCGGAAGGCACAGAAGAAGGCGGCGGTGAAGGTGCCTTAACGCCCGTGGGATAGGCTTCCAGCCTGTCATTTGTCACCTCAAGTGGCGAACCCGAAGTCCATTCATCGTGCGATCTCCACTTTGTTCGCACAGACTCCTGATTGACCGCTTTGTCGCTTCGCGATTGACAGGCTGGAAGCCTATCCCACTTCAGGAAATTACATAAACACGCCCGCTATCGCGGCATTCAAAAGTGTCGCTACGAAGCCCACGAACAGAGCTCTGCCACCGAGTCGGGCCAGGTCGCCCTGCCGTCCGGGGGCCATCGCTCCGATGCCGCCGAGCTGGATTCCTACGGACGCGAAATTGGCGAATCCGGTCAGCGCGAAGGCCGTCAGCACTTTCGAGCGATCGGTCATAAATGTGGAGTTGGCGTGCTCCAGGGTTTTGAACTGCAGGTAGGCAAAATGCTCGTTGATGGCCAACTTTGAACCGAGCAGGCTGCCGACCTGGCTGATGTCCGCCGACTCAATTCCCATCAGGAATGCCGCCGGCGAGAACATCCAGCCAAATATCTGGCTGAGCGTGAGCTGCTCGGGCCAGAAACTTAATGTCTGCATTGAGATGCCACACCAGATGAGCGAGGGCTTGATGGACCCGAGTATGGCATCGGCCAGGGCCACGAAGGCGATGAAGACGATCAGCATGGCGGCAATGTTCAGCACCAGTCGCAAGCCCTCGCTCGTTCCGGAAACGACCGCGTCAAGCGCGTTGACGTAGGGCGATTTCTCGGATTGGAGCTGCGTCGAGCCGCTGGTTTCCGGCACCTTCAATTCGGGCAGAAACAGTTTCGAGAGATACAGGCTGCACGGACAGGCCATCACGCACGTCGTCAAGACGGCGGTCGGATCGGCACCGTAATTGATATAGACGATCATCATGCCGCCTGAGATATGTGCGAAGCCGCTGACCATCAATGTGAACAACTCGGAGTTTGTCATCCGCGGCACGTACGGCCTGATAATCAGCGGGGCCTCGGTTTGGCCCATGAAGAGGTTGGCCGAGACCGACAATGTCTCGGCCCCGCTGGTCTGCATCAAATACCCCATTACGTACGCCATCAACCGGACAAACCACTGCACGATCCCGAAGTGATATAGCAATGTAAAAAACGCCGAAAGAAACAGGATAGAAGGGAGTGCCTTGAACGCAAACGGGAACAGGAAGTCCGATCCATAGACCTTCGCCAGATGGTCGGGACGCGAGAGATTCCCGAAGACGAACTCGGCCCCCCGGTCTGAGAATCCCACGAAGGCCTTAAACACTTCACCGATCCGTTCGATGCCACCTTTGACCGAATAGATTTGACCGCCCACAGCAAACCGCCCCTTCAACACCAGGATCGCCAGGACCAATTGCAGCCCGAAACCCCAGCCAATGGTCCGCCAGTTGACGGCTCGCAAATTGGAAGAGGACCCCGCCACCAGCCCAAAGAACACGATCACACCGGCGATGGCCTGACCACGGAGACCGATGGCCCCCTGAAGCACGTAGGCCATCACCGCAATCGACACAATGCCGACTAAGATCGCCAGCCGCCAGCTCAGGGGCGTCTGCATCGGCACCGTGGAGCCGCGAGCGTTACTTTGTGCAGGGCCCGAAGGTGAGATGGCTTCGTGATCCATGACGTGGATTGTCCTTCGTTGGTTTCCAGTACCGATCGACGTCGAGCGTGGTCTAGCGGGCTGATTATCACGACAGGGGGCTCATGCTGTGAAGGGGCAATTGTTAAACCGGGGGAAACCTGACCAAGTCGAGTCGCCCGTAGCCACGCTCGCCGGAGCGTGGGGATTGAGGACAATCGAACCTGAATAACCCACGGTCTGGCGACCGCGGCTACAATCGCCCGACACCACCACCAATCGTGATATTTCTGTTGCGATCAAATAAGGAATGATTTATGCTTGTTGTTTAGTCTGGCTAGGAGTGCCTATTATTCTGGAGTTGGTCGATGTCTCAATCTCGCCCCGTATCATCGTCGCCGTTTACGCATCCGCTCGTATCGCGTCGCTGCGCGCTGCAAGCTGGGGCAGTTGGCATACTGGGGCTGGGAGGAAATCATCTGGAAGCCCTGCGGGCGGCAGACAGCGCGCAGGGACTGCCGGCCAAAGCGCGGTCGGTGATATATATCTTTTTGTCGGGTGGTTTAGCACAGCAAGATAGCTTCGATCTTAAGCCGGAAGCTCCGCGGGGAATCCGGGGCGATTTCAACCCGATTGATACGAAAACTCCTGGCATTCAGATCTGCGAGCACCTGCCGATGCTGGCGGAGCGGAGCGATCTGTGGGCCTTGTGCCGTTCGCTGACGCATCCTCATAACAATCACTCCGAAGGCCACACGGCCATGTTGACGGGGAAGTCGTTGATGCCCGTCGGCTACAACGGCAGCCTGCCGCAACCGATCGACTGGCCGTCGATCCTCTCAGTCGGGGGAGCATTAACCACTCCTCGCAACAATCTGCCGCCGGCCGTCGTTTTGCCAGAGAAGATCGTCCACAACACGGGCCGAACCCTGCCCGGGCAGTTTGGCGGAATCATGGGCCGCCGCCGCGATCCGTGGTTCCTCGAGTCTTCCCGATTCGAACCCAAGTCGTACGGAGCCTATCCGGATTACAACTTCGACCATGTTGCGGGGCCCATCGCACGCAAACAGGAAGTGTTTGAAGCCCCGAGCTTGAATCTGCCGCAGGATTTTTCCACGGGCCGATTGAATAATCGACTCGATTTGTTGAAGGGAATCGACCAACAACGAGCCGACCTGGAACGCTATGCGCAGGTCGAGCAATTCGATCGGTTCCGGCAGCGAGCTGTGTCACTGCTGACCGACGCACGAGTGAAGCGATCCTTCGACGTCAGCGATGTCGATCCGAAAGTGCTCGACCGCTATGGGCGAAACTCATTCGGCTGGTCGCTGTTGATGTCGCGACGGCTCGTTGAGGCGGGCGTGAATCTGGTACAGGTCAATCTCGGAAACAACGAGTCGTGGGATACTCACGGCAACGCCTTCCCGAACTTGAAGAATTACCTGTTCCCTCCCATGGATCGTTCCGTGTCAGCGCTGCTCGATGACTTGCGCGACCATGGATTGCTGGATTCGACTCTGGTGGTGATGGCCGGCGAATTCGGCCGGACGCCGCATGTCTCCGGGGGCAGTCATGCTTACAAGTCGCCGGGCCGCGACCACTGGGGTGGCGTGCAGACCGTTTGGTTTGCTGGAGGCGGCATTCGGGGAGGGACTGTTGTCGGTTCATCGGACAAGTATGCAGGCTATCCGGCTACGGACGCGCAGAAGCCCGAGAATATGGCGGCGACGATTTACCAATCTCTGGGTCTACCCGAAACGGCCGCCTGGCATGACGACCTGAATCGGCCGCATCATATCTATGATGGTGATCCGATTCCGGGTTTGATCTAGGCAGACCCGCACCTGGCGAAATGCTGGTGAGCGGCACGGCGCTAGCCGCCGATTCTTCCATTGGATATCGACACACAGCACCGGTGGCTAGCGCCATTCCGCTCACAAACGGGGTACGACATGACAAACGGGCATGAGCAACAAAGCCGCCGGGATATTCTCAAGCTGGGCACGCTGGCTCTCGGCGGACTCTGGATGCCGGTTTCAATTCAAGCCGCACCTCCCGCGACGAAGCCCGATATCACTGCCACATTTTCTATCGTCGCCGTCGATCCCGACAATCAGGTCTGCGGAGCCGCCGTTGCCAGCAAGTACCCGGCGGTGGGCAAGGTTGTCCCCTATGTCCGGGCCAATGTCGGAGCCTTCTGCACACAACATTATCACGTCCCTAAATGGGGTGAGCCCGCGCTCGACATGCTCCAGGAGGGAAAGTCGCCTGAAGCGATCATCGCCGAGTTGCTCAAAGATGACAAAGACGCCGAATTGCGGCAGTTAGCGATCATCGACATGCAGGGCCGGGCGGCAGTCCACAACCCGACGAATTCCGCCGCCGGCAGTCGCTACTGGGCCGCCATGACTGGACGCTTCTATTGCTGCCAGGGGAACACGCTGACGGGCCGCAATGTCGTCGTCGCGATGGCCGCTGCGTACGAGGACACTGCGGGCAGTCTTGCTGACCGGTTGATGGCCGCCCTGATCGCCGCTGACTGTGCCGGAGGTGACCACCGCGGGCGACTCGCGGCGGGCATCCGTGTCGCCAAGAAAGATATCGAAGGGGACTGGCTGGCGCTACATGTCGACAAGAGCGACGATGCAGTCCAGGAACTGGCTCAAAAGTACGCTGAACTCAAACATGATGCCAAAGGCACGTGGCGCGGAGCCCAGCTACCATTCCAGAATCCCTGCCCTAATCGACCCCAGCCGGCAGCCCCCAAATCTTAATCGATTCTTCAATCGCTCTTGCTGATCAAATTTGCCGTATGCGCTTGAGCCGAAACGACGAGCTGGGCATAATCTCCGCTCAGTAGTCTCTCACCTCATTTCGGTTGAATTCTCCTGATCCTAACGCCTCGCCGGCGTATTTACTGCATCATACGTGGAGCAAGTTGCGATGACCGACTTGGCAGATGGCGAATCAACGACAGTCCAAGGTTCTGGCAGTTCGGTCTACACGATCAAGAACGTCGGTGGGTTGTATTCCTGTTCTTGTCCTGCGTGGCGGAATCAATCGGTTGCCATCGAAACGCGCACGTGTAAACACATCCGCAAGCTGCGCGGGGAGGCCGCTGAAGAGGCACGGATCGGTGGGCCGATTGCTGCCAAAGCTAAGGTCAAGAAAAATGCCGATGGCGAGGAAGAACCTGCCACCGCCGAGGCTCCGGTGTTGTTGGCGGAGTCGTGGGACGGAGTCGTCGATGTTGCCCACTGGTGGCTGAGCGAGAAGCTCGACGGCGTGCGCGCGTACTGGGATGGCACGCAGTTTCTCTCACGCCTGGGGAATCGTTATGAAGCCCCGGCTTGGTTCACGGCGGGATTGCCCAGTGTCCCGCTGGATGGAGAACTGTGGCTGGAACGCAAACAGTTTCAAAAGACCGTGAGCATTGTGCGGCGCAAGGATCAAAGCGAACACTGGCGGCAGATTCGCTTCCTCGTGTTTGATGCTCCCGCACTGGCCGAGCCGTTCGAGCAGCGTATGGAGTATGTCAACGAACTGTTTCGTAAACAGGGTTTCGAATACTCTGCCGCCCACGCACAGGCTCGGTGCCAGGGTATCGCGCACTTGAAGGAGGAACTGGAACGTGTCGAAGCAT
>JAQGHS010000800.1 GCA_028291605.1 Planctomycetaceae bacterium
CGGACCAAGCTGGCGATTGTGGAGAATATCTCGAATCCGTTGATGGAGGTGGCCGATATTCCGGCGCTGGTCGCGGCTCTGGGTGAGGTTCCGTTGCTGGTCGACAGCACGTTCGCGACCCCGATCCTGCAGCGGCCCATTGAACTGGGAGCGAAGCTCGTCTTTCACAGTGCATCGAAATATCTGAATGGACACGGCGACGTGATGCTGGGCGTTGTCGCGGGCAACTACTCGGCGATTCGCAAGGTGCGGCAGATGATGGCGCTGTTCGGGATGAACAGCAATCCGATGGAATGCTGGCTGGCGTCACGCGGACTGCGGACCCTGCCCCTGCGCATGGAGCGGGTGTCGCAAACGGCGCAGGAGCTGGCGAACTACTTGCGGACTCTGCCGCAAGTCGCACGGGTGTTTTACCCGAGTCTGCCGGAACATACGACGCATGGTGCGGCGAATCGATTGTTGCCACGCGGCTTCGGTGGCATGCTATCCTTCGAATTGCCCGGCGGTCGAGAGTCCGTCGCCAAGTTGTTTAAGGCCTTAGAGGAGATTCCGTTCTCGCCCACGCTGGCGGATGCTCGGACGACCGTTTCCTATCCGACGGGGACGTCGCATAAGTTTATGTCGGCGGCTGAGCGGGCGAGCTTGGGGATCAACGATGGGCTCGTGAGGTTGTCGGTGGGGTTGGAGGATCTTGCGGATTTGAAGAGTGAGCTGCGGACGGCGTTGGCTGTGTTGTGAGACGTCGGATGTAGCGGAATCTCGTAAGAGGTCCGCCCCAGAATCTATCGATCAAGAAGAGTTTTTAGCCACGGATGAAACACGGATTAATACAGGATACGACCATCCACGCTGTGTTTGAACTACGGTCGTCTATGGTGAGTTGCTACTGTCCATTGGGATCATGCAACGATGATCCCATCCGTGTTTAATCAGTGTTAATCCGTGGCTAAAAAGCCTCTTTCAAATACCTGCGCGCTCGGGGGTCGGGCCTACGATTTTTCGATATTGGCCCGTTCGAGTTTGATTTGACTACATCGTTTTGTGGCGGCCAATTTCGAAAACTCGTACGCCCGACCCTTAGCGTTTTCTTATGCCCATCTTTTCCATCTCTGATCTTGATGACCCGCGGCTTGATGTTTATCGCAACCTCAAGCAGACCAACCAGACGCGCTGGCAGCAGATCTTTATTGCTGAGGGGGAGAAGCTGGTTGAGCGGTTGCTCGATAGCCGCTTGGAGACGCTGTCGATTCTGGCTGCGGAATCACATGTGGAACGGTTGCTGCCGAGGGTGCCGGCGGATGTCCCGATTTATGTTGTTCGGGCGAACGATGTTGATCAACTGATCGGGTTTCAGTTTCACCGGGGAGTATTGGCGTGTGGTCGACGTCCGGTGAATCCTACCTTCCAAGAGTTGTGGCCGTCGCTCGAACAAGCCTTAACGCTGGTGTTGTGTCCCGACATCAAGGACCCGGAAAACCTGGGGACGATTTTGCGGATCAGCGCTGCTTTCGGGGTCGATGGTGTGATTGTCGGCCATGAGGGGACAGATCCCTATTCGCGGCGAGTATTACGGGTTTCGATGGGGACCGTGTTTCGGTTGTCGGTGATTCAGACGGATGATTGGCCAGCGATGTTGGCGACGTTGAAACGAGCTGGAGTGGAGACGGCTGCGACGGTTCTCAATCCCGAAGCCGAGCGACTGATCACGGCCGAAAGAACGTATCGCTTTGCCTTGGCATTAGGTTGCGAGGGACATGGGTTGCCGCCGGAGTTTGTGGCGCAGTGTGATAGACAGTTGACAATTAAGATGGCGGATGGGGTTGATTCGCTGAATGTGGCTATTGCGGCGGGGATCTTTTTGCATCACTTCTCGAGAAAGTAGCCTTCACGCTCGGCCGCGACAGTACAAGCTCTTTAACAATCGAATCATGAAAACAGCCGGGTTGCTGGAAGACAACCCGGCTGAGAACTGGTGATGTTGTTGATGACTGCCTATGCCGCGCGACGTCTGGGAACGATCGGCGAGTCCAGCGGTGTGGTGATCGGCAAGGTTGCTTTCGCGGCGATTGCCAGCTGGGCGGCTCGGTTGCTGAGCCAGCGGCTGACGTGGTTTAGCAGGCCGTGTTCGAAATGGGCTGGGGAGAATTTCTCGGCTTGAGCCAGGCTCAATACGGCCGAGATATTCTGGGGTCGACGTTCCAGTTCGTGCAGGGCCGAGACCAGGCTGTTGGAGCTCATGGTGTGGAAGAACAGGCCCGTTCCGAGACCCGAGCGTTCGGCATCGAGAACCAGTTCATCGGTCGCGGAGCCGTGGTAGGCAATGACCGGGGTTCCACAGGCTTGAGCTTCCACCAGCGAAGGGTCAAAGCCCGTCGGAGCGACCGAGATCAAGGCTCGGCAGCGACGATAGTAGCTGCGTAGAGTGGTATCATCGGGAAGTGCTTCCCAACGGACGGTCCCACTGACAGGACCGATTTCCTGACGCAGGCTGTCACCGCCCAGGATGACGAGTTCGCGACGAGTCTTTTCGCACGCTTCGATGACCAGGCCGACATCCGTGGCGACTCCGGGGTGGCATACCATCAGATAGAAGTTCTGGTGGGCTTCAGGCCCGGGGCGGAAGAACGTCGTATCGATCGACGGATAGAGGGTCACATGCGGTTTGCCGGCCAGTTCGAAATGGTACTGCGCGGCGACCGCGTGGGTTGTGGCCAGATAGTGAGTGACCCCGGCGTCGCTCGGGAACTGTTCCGTCTCGTGCTGAGCCCACAATCGCGGGCGTCCTTGTGCGGGTGCCAGTTCGGACGGGATTGCCTTGGTGGCGAGTGCCGGTGCGAACGTTGTCTGAGCTGGCTGGAACGCGGCTTCGGTGCCCATGAAGCAACTATGCACCGCATCTGTCGAACTCGAAACCAGGCGTGCTGCTGCCGGACTGGTGCTCACAATCAGATCATAGCCTCCCAACAAGGCCGTGTTCGTATCGTGGTCACGAGTCAATCGCGACAAGAGCTGTTCGTGCCGTCCGGTACTGAGGCCCATCAGTTGGACGCGACGCGGTGCCGCTGCCAGCCAATGACTTGTATCGGTGGATTGCCAGGGATCGGAAGTGAAGCGATCGGCTTGTGGCCAGGTGCGACAGAGCGCACTCCACACGCGATCGCTGACGTCGCTGCTGGAAGTCCAGTTATGAATTAATGCTATCCGCATACTTCCTCCCTGAAGTATGGGCCCCCCTGAATTGCCGACCTACCCGCTCGGGAGTTTGCCAGAACTTGGAAATTCGGTCAATCGGGGTTTGAAAGAATTTATGGACAGCACGCGGACAGCTCAGGGTCGGGCGTACGAGTTTTCGAAATTGGCCGCCTTGTGGTTGCTTCGCCAATCAGGCTTGAATCGGCCAATGTCGAAAAATCGTAGGCCCGACCCCCGAGCGCGCGATCGACCCACAGGAATCAATCAAGAAGAGTTTTTTGCCACGGATGGACACAGATGAAACACGGATTGGGTCACCGTAGCGCGGAGTCGATTGCGATGGCCACTTCGATCATTCATCCTTTGGTTTTGAATTTCGGACAGCTTGACCCAAGTCTGTTTTTATCCGTGTTTCATCCGTGTCCATCCGTGGCAAAAATTCCCTTTTCCGGTTTTTACGCGCTCGGGGATCGTCAGGTGCGTGTTGGGTAGCGGACGCTATTTCTGTTCCCACGTTTTGTAGGCCCAGTAATCCCTGCGTATAGCCCGGTCCATATTATGGACCGGACTAAAGAAAACCTCCGCCCAGTCATTGACACGCTGATCATTACAGTAGCGTGGCCATGCGAAGCTGCCTAAACCTATCCCAGCACGTTCCTGCTTGACTAGGCAGACGTAGGCGCCGGAATATCCGGCTAGTAACGTCAGTGCAATGATGGTGTAGAGCCAAGCGCAAGATCTGTCGCGAAGATTAGGGGCAGTGTTCATCTCCGCGCACCGTCTATTTAGATGCCGCGCCACACGCCTTGATTCGTGCGGATCATTGAAAATCCGCGTTCTAAGTCAGGTCCTGGCGCGCTCGGGGGTCGGGCCTACGATTTTTCGAGATTGGCCGATGTGAGTCGCTGAGCAACGGGCAGTTGGAGGCGGCCAATTTCGAAAACTCGTACGCCCGACCCGGGGCCGTCAGGATTCGCGATGTAACCCGCAATAAATTGCGGACAACTACTTCGCTGGCTCTTTCGCTGGCTCTTTCGCTGGCTCTTTCGCTGGCTCTTTCGCTGGCTCTTTCGCTGGCT